>CALBDR010000152.1 GCA_937927525.1 uncultured Candidatus Melainabacteria bacterium | reverse complement strand
CTGGTGGTGAAGCACAAAGGATAAGACTTGCTTCTCAAATTGGCTCGGGCTTATCAGGTGTTCTATACGTTTTAGATGAACCTTCTATCGGGCTTCATCAAAGAGATAATTCTCGTTTACTTCAAACTTTAAAAAACTTAAGAGATCTTGGGAACACAGTATTAGTTGTAGAACATGACGAGGACACTATGAAAGCTGCGGACTGGATTATAGATATTGGTCCTGGAGCTGGAGTTCACGGTGGTGACTTAATCGCATCTGGAGTATTCGAAGATTTCATTACGAAAGGTTCACTTACTGCTGATTACTTATCGAAGCGAAAAGTAATACCTCACGGTCACGAGCCTAGAAAAGGTAATGGCTTAAGCATAAAGCTCACAGGTGCTCATGCTAATAATCTTAAGAATGTGAATTTAAACATAGATTTAGGGAAATTCATCGCAGTAACAGGGGTTTCTGGCTCTGGTAAAAGTACTCTAATAAATGATTTACTACTCAGTGCTTTAAAGAATAAACTTGGTCATAAAACCATGTTTCCTTCAGAAATTGATTCTATAAGTGGAGTAGAGAATATCGACAAGGTTATAGTTATCGACCAAAGCCCTATCGGTAGAACCCCTAGGTCAAACCCAGCAACTTACACAGGAGCCTTCGACCCTATTCGTGAATTATTCAGTCAAACTGTAGAAGCTAAGGCTCGAGGCTACTCGCAGGGACGCTTCAGCTTCAACGTCAAAGGTGGACGCTGCGAAGCATGCTCTGGGGCAGGTTTAGTCGAAATAGAAATGAATTTTTTGCCTTCTGTATTTATCAACTGTGAAGTATGTAAAGGTAAAAGATACAATAAAGAAACTTTAGAAGTTCGTTATAAAGGTAAAAATATTTACGATGTATTAGAAATGACAGTGGAAGACGCTTTAGTGTTTTTCGATGCGATCCCTAGAATTAAAAACAAATTACAGACCTTACACGATGTTGGTTTAGATTACATAAAATTAGGACAGGCAGCTACGACTCTTTCTGGCGGTGAAGCACAGAGGGTTAAACTTGCAAACGAATTATCTAAAAGATCTACAGGTAAAACTCTTTATCTTTTAGATGAGCCTACTACTGGATTACACTGGCATGATATTCAGATGTTATTAAAAGTTTTAAATAGGCTTGTAGACAATGGCAACACTGTTTTAGTCATAGAGCATAACTTAGATGTAATTAGGCAGTGTGACCATATCATAGACTTAGGACCAGATGGTGGTGAGAGGGGTGGAGAAATCGTAGCGGAGGGGAGCCCTGCTGAGTTTGTTTCTAGGAAAGATACTCATACTGCTCAGTTTTTGGCTATGATGGATTGATTATGCACCCTGTATTAGAAATCGGTAGTGGCAGCTACAAGCTGCACCTCAAAGATAAATTCAATAAAAAATTTCAAAGTAGCCTTGGTAAAGGACTTATAGGCAATGCCTTATCTTCAGATTCAGTAAGCATAGCTCTAAATTCTTTTGATCAGCAGATTGTACCTTTTTTAAAAGAACAAAACATTGAGATATCAGATTTACTATGCTTTGCTACAGCAGCTGTGCGTGTCTCTATGCAAGACCCAGATAAATCTGGCGAAAGTTTCATCAATGAATTAAAATCCCGTGGTATCAAAGAAGTAAAAGTTTTTAGTGAAGAAGATGAGTGCAAGTATGCTGCCTATGCAGTAATGGCATCTTTAGAAAAATTAAACAACTATTCAATTCTAGATTCAGGTGGCGCTAGCCACCAGCTCATGGAAGTGCAAGATTCAAAATTACAGCTATTTAATTCATTTAAAATTGGTTCCCATACAGATTTAACGAAAATACCACTTCCAAATTTCTTAGATCACAACTATACAAGTCAAAAAAACTTAGTTATACTCGGCACTACAGGGCAAATCCTGAACCATGCACCGTTAATCAAATCTAGTAAAGACTTAGGAAGTGACTTATACAAACTTTTTACGAAACTAGACAGCATCAGCATAGCTGAAAGAAAAATTTTCTTAGAAGAATTAGTTGAAAATCCAGAAATTCAAAAGCTATTTGTAGAATATCGCTTGGCTATTCTACCACAAGCAATAAAAATTATTCATAATGTCGTCGATCAGCTAAATGTAACAGCAATACACAACTCATCAAATGAAGCTATTCACTATATTTCAAAATATGGATTCAAAAGCTAACCGAGAGAAGTTATTTCCTCTTCTTAACTTTCTTCGGAGGAATAAATTCATCAATCAATTCCTCTTTTAAATTCGGAGAATAGTTTAAACCTAAAAGAGAATCTTCTAATTCTTTAATTTCATCAATAAATTCAACTAAAGAAGTAAAGTTTTTAAAGATAGAGGCATAGCGGATATAAGCTAAAGCATCCGCGGCTTTAAGCCGCTTCATAACTAACTCTCCAAGTTCATTTGAACTTATTTCGCGATGAAAAACTTTATAAATTTCAGACTCAACATCATCAACAATCCCGTCTATGACCAGAGTCGTAAGCTGAGTTTTACTACAAGCCCTAACTATGCTCTTTAATAATTTATCTCTAGCGAAAACTTCTTTATCTCCATTAGCTTTAATGACGATAATTGGGCTTTGTTCAATTCTTTCGTAAGTAGTAAAACGTTTAGTGCAGTCGCCACACTCTCTTCTTCTACGTATAGAGGCGCCTTCATCTATAGCTCGACTCTCGAGCACCCTTGTATTATCTGAATTGCAAAAAGGGCACTTCATATTTAAGTGGACGCAACAAACCTCAATTTTGTTCCACGGATTTTAAAAGTTTAACCTTGACGCCATTTTTTCTCTTTATCTTCTACCAATTGTTCAACTTGTTTCTTTAAATCATAGATCTGTTTCTGGTAACGCATGGTGATATCTCTTTCTTGTTTTTTCAGTAAGAAATCTATGTCAACTGGAGCGCTCGCTATATTTTCAACAGCCTGATTTTCTAACTGCAACTTCAGTTCTGCTACATAGTTATCCTGTTCCGCATTTTTATACTCTAATTCTTCTATGGTTTTCTGCAAGGCCTCAAATTCAACATAGGCTTGATCTATTACAGAATTTTTTTCTTGAAGCTGTGTTTCATATTTTTCAATTTGCTTCTCTAAGGTTTTAATTCTTTCGTGCAATAAAGATATACTCGATGACTCTGATTTTTGTTCCCTTAATTCAGCTTCAAGAGACTGCACTCTATCTCTAGCAGCTTTATCCCTATCATTATACTCATTAAGCAGCTGTAAATAATCTCTAGTTAAGTTTTTCAACTGTTCCCTTGGCGATAACTCTTTAAATGGAGAAAGACTAGGAATGTGCTCCGCAAACTGCTCAGCAAAAGAACTTATATGGTGAATATCATCAAAACTTAAACCGCTTGAAACTAATTCATGAACTTTTACGATTAATCTAACTATGTTTTTTTGGTAAGTACCATCAACAGGTATTTGTAATCCCAGAAAATCTTCATAGTGAATTAAAGTAGACTCATCTATCCCGAGTTCACCACAAATTTCTTTTCTTGAAATAAATTCAGTCATATAAAATTAATACTCGTATTGAGGTGGAGCCGGAGGTGGCATCACTTCTCTATTCATTGTACTCGGTTGCTGAGCTTGAGGGTAAGATTCTTTTACTGTTTCTTTGTCTTTCTTGCGACCAAATATCCAGAAGCCTTTCTTCTTCTTTTTCTCTGGCGGAGGTTTAGCAGCTTCTACCTTCTTCGCCATACGAACATCATAATCTTGTTTCAATAACATAATATCTTTTCTCAATCGCTCATTTTCACCACTAAAACCATCCAAATATCGATTCAATTCATCAATTTTAAGATCACGCTTTTTGATCTCATCTTTTAGCACCTTTATTTCACTTTGAAAAAGCTCCATAACTTCAAGCAAACTAGCTAAATCTTCTCTATCTTTATCTAGTTCCTTTTCAAAAGAATCTAATAACTTAGAAAGCATTACTGCCATTTCGTAACGGTTAACAGTGTTCGAACCTACAAAAGTGTTATTCGGATAACCACTCATAATCTTGTAATCATTTGTAATTTTCTTAACAGCAGGCTCAGCCCAATGCCCCTTAGGTACATCTTTAAAGGCTTGAGCTGAGTTCGTATGAGAGATTGTTAAAAATATTAACGCCAAAACTAAGGCAGGGAAATTTAACCTCATAGCTATTAGTTTATAATATCCGCAAGTCTAAAAGTAGTATTAAGAAACAAATTTTTCATAAACTTAGAATATAATTAGCAAAGGAGTTATAAATTGCTAAGAATAGGACAAGGTTACGACGTTCATCGCTTGATGATAAAAACTGATTTTGTTGAAAAATATCCAGATAGATCAGGCCATAAATTTATACTTGCTGGAGTAGAGATTCCATCAGAAAAAGTTTTATTAGGTCATTCTGATGCAGATGTATTAACTCATGCAATCTGTGATGCTTTACTTGGAGCAGCAGGTTTTAAAGACATCGGTAATCAATTCCCAGACAATGCCCCACAGTTTAAAGGGATCGATAGTCAAATACTTTTAAAGAAAGTCTTAGACTTAATTTCAGAGAAATGGAAAATAGAAAATATTGATTCTGTAGTAATGGCTGAAAAGCCAAAGCTAGCACCACATATAGAGTCCATGAAAGCCAAACTTACAGAGACATTAAAAATTGAGCTTGATCAAATAAATATAAAAGCGACCACCACAGAAAAATTAGGCTTTGTCGGTAGAGAAGAAGGCATAGCTGCTAGTGCAGTTGCACTTTTAAGCAGCCTGTAACATCATCTCTTCCTCAGACATAACCTTTAATTTCAAAGAATCATAAACTCCCCAAGCAGAGGTTGCAATCTCCTGAATTCCACACAGAAGTTGAGCAGTAATCTTCGAAATATTTTCTGGCAAGTATCTCTGGAAAAGCTCACCTAGAGATAAGATACTGTAAGTGGAGCCTACTAAACCTTCTTCACTACTCAGAATATCTTTAATAGGATTAACTTGTCTATTTTCAGCAGCTGCTTTCTTCTGAGCTTCTCTGCCAGCCTGAATATTAATTGACATATCAGCTGCAAACCCAAAACCATTCCTGAGGGCACCGAAAAATCTTGCACTAGGTGTATCAACCTCATCCCCCAAAGTGAAGGTTCCTAAAACTCCAGAAAGAAGCATCATTGGTGTCGAAATTACTCTAAAAACAGCATCAAGAGTATTTACTAAACCACCTTCTTTGAGACTTATTTTTGCTTCTTTCAAGACATTTGAGAACATCTTCCCTAAGAATTTCAAATTATCTCCAAGTGATTTAAACTTCTCTGGGTTCTCCAATTTTGAGAACATCTTT
Organism: uncultured Candidatus Melainabacteria bacterium; assembly: GCA_937927525.1. Taxonomy (GTDB): domain Bacteria; phylum Cyanobacteriota; class Vampirovibrionia; order LMEP-6097; family LMEP-6097; genus DT-14. Next base: position 12,305 of record CALBDR010000152.1, on the reverse strand, counting down.
AATGTTTTAAAGGCAGTGAAAGCTCCATTTGTCATACTAAAATTAGCTGGTTCACCGAACTTCATCTTAGAAAGTAAAAATAATCTCGATAAACCTTCGACATAATCATTGTTCTTTAAACGATGAATTCCATCCAAAATGTTAGGCATCGAAGTAATAAACTTAGAATAGCCAATCGAGGCTCCTCGGGTGAGTTTCAGAGTAGAGTCTGCTAAACCTTTCATTTCAGCAAATCCATCGACTAAGTGCAAAATTGCACCAATTCCAGAGATTACAGGAGCCATTAGCGGCTGTTTATTCCAGATATTAGTAACTGGTTTTATAAATTCACTAATTCCATGGAAAATATTTTTTTCAATTTCAGTCTCAGACTCATGTTCAAGAGGTGCTTCAGAAGCACCAGTTTCATCTTGCTTAATAAACTCAACCATCTCATCTCTATTTTTAGAAAGAATTTCAGCACTATACTTTTCTTCTAAATTTTGTCTAAGCTTATCAATATCCAGCTCGGTATGGTGTTTGCCATCATAATCAAACGTATTCTGCTTAGCTGGAACTGCCTGCATTAAAGTAATAAGTCATAGCAACTGGTATTACAATATTAACATAGATTTACAGATATCTAAATTAAATAGGCTTAAGCCAAATCGCTTAAAAAGCGTAAAAGCTTTTGGGCTGCTAAGTCTATGTAACCTTTCACAGCAAAATTTAAATGCCTATAACTGACATTGCTTAAATCAACCTCATAATTAAGTTCTTTGAGCTCTTTTTGCAAAAACCAATTTAAAGTTATTTGATCATCCTCTGACATTTCTTTTTTATAAGCACCAGCTCTAGTTAAATCCAAGTCTAAATTTGCTTTATGTTTCCACTTAGACTCCCAATCTGCAAAAACTTTCTTGTCAAATATAGCTTCATTACTCAACATAGCTTCTTCATATTCCAGACCAATAAAGTCACAAAGTAAATGTAAAAGCTCCTCTGGATGCTCTAAAAGCTCTTCATAGCGCACATTAAACCACAAATCACTTTTATTGTTTTTTGCCAAAAATTCGTACATCTCCATCCCAAAACAAACAAATTTTTTCCAGAATCTAGCATTATTAATTAAGCCATCAGGTCTCCAAGGCATTTTCAATAAAGAATTAACTACATCTCTACCATCTCTGATAACATGAATAAATTTTGCATTAGGGTAATATTTGAGAATTCTATCAACACTTCTAAGATGCTGTGGAGTCTTTTCACAAAAGAATTCCGCTGAATTATTTTGTTTTAATGAAAGGTTTATCATGACGTCAAATATGGATTTTATATATAAATCTTTATTTATATAGTCTTGTTTATTTAATTCATAAGTAGTTCTAAGTTCATCAGAAAAATCTTTAACTTCAAGAGAATTAAGTTTCATAAAATCTTGGATTCTGAAATGATCGAAGAAAGTATTAAACTCATTAGACTCCACAAACTCGTCAATACTCAGCTTATAATTAAGTTCCCAATTTATATTAAAGAAGTGAGTTTCACTTGAGCACTGAATTTTACTATGCTTATTAATAATTTCAGTTAATTTCGTAGTTCCAGATCTAGGACAACCAACAACAAAAATTAATTTACTAGAATCTAACGACATTTAAGAACCAAAATTCCTTTGAGTTGCAATAAAAAAATCTCTTGCAGCTATTACTTCATTTATATCAAAAAATTCCTTAGTAAAGGCTTTTCTTGAAAAATAAATTTCAGAATAATTAGCATTTAACAAGAAATTATCTCCTAAGCCCTGAGAATAATCACTTGCAACAAAAATTAAATCAAATTTAATCTCATCACTAGAAGAGAAAATCTCCTGTATTTCATCATCATGAAAAGTATTTTTACCGATAGACTTTTTAAAATATAATTTTTCTTTCAATTTATTTAAAGCTTCACTTTTAACTTGCGACCAAGCTTTATATTCCCAAGAAGAGTCTCTCTCTTCTTCTCTACATTTATCTTTCAGAAAGAGAAATTTGTTCTTAACCTGCAGAGAAGCAAATAAATCAGAGATTAATTTGAGGTTCTCTTTATTTATAAAATCAGCAACTAATGCCAGATTTTCTAGTTGGTTCTTCAAAGTCACCCTCTCTATTTATTTTTCTTAATGAGATAAGCAAGTATCGGTGGTGGACATAAAGTAGTAAGAATTACTACGATAACGGTAATAGCGTAGAGTGAATCAGAAACTACTCCGATAGACTTTCCTACGGAAGCAAAAATTAAACCGACTTCTCCTCTTGGTACCATACCAAATCCGATAATAGCTCTATTTACTTTTTCTTTAGAAGGAAAACACCAAGCACAAATTAATTTACCTAAAATTGCAACGATACTTATAGCAACAGATGCAAGAACAATATGTAGATCAGCGAATACAGATAAATCAACATGCATACCAGTAACCACAAAGAATATCGGCACTAAAAAAATAGAAATAGGATGAATAAATTCTTCTAAGGTTCTATCTGTAGCAAACTTCTTAAAGTGGACATCCTCTAGAACTAATCCCATACAAAAAGCACCGACTATAGTAGCCAAGCCGAATTGATTAGCCAAATATGAACCGATAAAACAAACTACTAAACCTATAGTAAGAATCATCCCAGGCAAATTAATCGGAGCCAATAAAGGGACTGTTTTCTTAGCAAGGAACATGCCTGCTATTACAGAAACAATAACAAAACCAATCGCCTTAAAAGAAACAGTCATAATAGAAGAAATTTCTACATTTCCCATGGTAGCCATGCTGCTAACTACAGCTAAAATAATTAAACCTAAAATATCATCAATAACAGCAGCACCTAAGACTATCTTTGATTCAGAGGCATTTAAAAAATTTAAATCTTGAAAAACTCTTGCAGTAATTCCTACTGAAGTAGCAGTGAGTATGGCCCCCATAAATATCTTGCTCATTTCAGAAATTTCAGGAACGACTAAGCCTGAAACATAGTAACCACAGATAAAAGGAACAACAACACCAATAATAGCTACTATTAATGATTTAGCGCCAACAGACATCATTTCATTAAACTCAGACTCAAGTCCGACTTCAAATAAAAGAATAATAACTCCTAATCCAGAAAAAATTTCTAAAATATGATCGTGCTTTAAAAATTCAAGACCATGAAAACCAGACAATGCCACATTACCCACGACCACACCAGCTAATAATTCTCCTAAAACTGCTGGCTGCTTAAACTTATGGGCTAGGAAAGCTCCCATTTTTGCAGCTAAAAGTACTAGTGATATAGAGAGTAATACGGGAACAACAGGGTCTGTATGCATAATGTTTCAAGTTAAATCGTATCGAATTGGATAAATTATTACAAATTTTTAATTAATTACTTATATTTCAATGCAACATTTTTGATAATATTTAATACTGATTCAAGCGGGAGTTGGATTTTTTTGCAATTTTTATATTAATATACTAAAAGAGAGGAATTACCAAATATGGCAAGAGAAGAATTTAAAAGAACAAAACCCAATGTAAACATCGGAACTATTGGTCACGTTGACCACGGTAAGACTACATTAACAGCTGCTATCTGTATGACTTTAGCTGCTGCTGGTCTTGCTCAAGCTAAGAAGTACGATGAAATCGATGCTGCTCCTGAAGAGAAAGCTCGTGGTATTACTATTAACACTGCACACGTTGAGTACGAAAGTGAAACTAGACACTACGCTCACGTTGACTGTCCTGGTCACGCGGATTACGTTAAGAACATGATCACAGGTGCTGCTCAGATGGATGGTGGTATCTTAGTTGTTTCTGCAGCTGATGGTCCTATGCCACAAACTAGAGAACACATCCTTCTTGCTAAGCAAGTTGGTGTTGAACACTTAGTTGTTTTCTTAAACAAATGTGACATGGTTGATGATGAAGAGTTATTAGAATTAGTTGAAATGGAAACTAGAGAGCTTCTTTCTAAGTATGATTTTGATGGAGATAACATCCCATTTGTTAAAGGTTCTGCATTAAAAGCTGTTGAGGCTTGTACTGCAAACTCAGAACTCAAAAAAGGTGATAATGAGTGGACTGATAGAATCTTTGAATTAATCGACAATGTTGATGCTACTGTTCCTACACCAGAAAGAGATGTCGATAAGCCTTTCTTGATGGCAGTTGAGGATGTATTCACTATTACGGGTAGAGGTACTGTTGCAACTGGTAGAGTTGAAAGAGGAGCTTCTAAAGTAGGTGATAACGTAGAAATCGTTGGTATCACTGACACTAAGGCTACTGTAATCACTGGTTGTGAAATGTTCAGAAAATCATTAGCTGAAGTTCAAGCTGGTGATAACGCTGGTGTTCTTCTTAGAGGTGTTGATAAAAATGATATCCAAAGAGGCCAAGTAATTGTTAAACCTGGTTCAATCAAACCACACACTAAATTCGTAGGTAGCGTTTACGTTCTTACTAAAGAAGAGGGTGGTAGACATACTCCATTCTTCAAGGGTTATAGACCACAGTTCTACATCAGAACAACTGACGTAACTGGTAACGTAATCCTTCCAGAAGGTGTTGAAATGGTTATGCCTGGTGATAACATTGAAATGACAGTTGAACTTATCCAACCTGTAGCGATCGAAGAAGGAATGAGATTCGCGATCAGAGAAGGTGGTAAAACTGTTGGTGCAGGAGTTGTATCATCGATCATCGAATAATTTCGACAAAAAAATAGTAGTTTGTTATAATAAAGAAGAAAATTATGGTTAGCGCAAAAACAGAATCTAAAAAATCAAATAAAAGACAGAATCGTATAAGAATTAAACTTAGAAGCTATGATCCTGTAAATTTGGATGCTTCTGCTAACCAAATTATTGAAGCGGCGAAAAGGACTGGAGCTATTGTTTCTGGTCCTGTTCGCATGCCTTCTAAAATTAGAAGATATTGTGTCTTGAGATCACCTCACGTAAACAAAAAGTCTAGAGAGCATTTCCAAATAAAAACACATACTTGCTTAATTGATTTATATGAGCCCACTCAAGAAACAACTACATCGTTAAAAGATTTAGATCTTGCGGCTGGTGTAGATATTGCAGTTAAAGTTTAATTCTTATATACAATTGAATATCCATTAAAAGAAGGTGTTCCAGTGAAATCACTTATCATTTCTGAGCAACACAATATTGCCTCTGTAGTTCAAGAAGGCAAAGCTCAGGACTTCTTCATATCCAGAAATGAATTTGGTGTTGGAGATATTTATACCGTTTTAGTAGAAAACATCATGCCTTCTATTAACGCAGTTTTCGTTAAGTTAGAAGAAGGTAGGATGGGTTTTTTACATGCTAATGACATTCCAGGTGAAGGTTCATTGCATGACAGATTGGCTCCAGGGCAAAAGCTCATGGTTCAAATCGAAAAAGAGCCGACTGGTAAAAAGGGGCCTAGAGTTAATCCTAAAATCAGTCTACCTGGTAGATATTTTGTTTTAACTACCGAAAATAGTAGTATTTCCATTAGTAAGAAAATAGCTGACTATGAAGAAAAAGATAGATTAAAATCTATTGCAAACTTGATGAAACCCGAAGAATTTGGTTTAGTCATTAGAACTGAAGCGTCAGCTCGCTCTAAAGAAGAGTTAGAAGAGGACTTTGTTAATCTCTGGAATATTTGGAAAAATATTGTTGATAAACATGATCAAAAAAATTCCCCAGGTGTGGTTTATAAAGAAAAAGACTTTTTATATTCAGTATTAAGAGATAATTTCAATAGCACAGTTGATGAAATAGTGGTATCTTCACTCCAAGCTAAATATAGAACCGAAGACTTCTTAAAAACTTGGACTGGTAGAGAAGTACCAGTAAGATTTATTGATACAGACCAAATTCTTCAGAAAACTGAAGTTGAGAAAGAACTAAGAAGTTGTTTATCTAAACGTGTAGATCTTCCTAGTGGTGGTTACATTATTATCCAAACCATGGAAGCTTTAACAGCTATAGATATTAACTCTGGTAAATTTACAGCATCGAACACATTAAGAGAAACTGTAAGAAGAACTAACATGGAAGCTGCTATTGAAATAGCAAGGCATATTAGGCTTAGGAATATCGGCGGAATGATTATCATTGACTTTATCGATATGGCTGAAAGAGAAGACCGCATTAGAGTTATGGAAACTCTAGAATCTGCTCTAAGACCTGATAAAGCTAAACCTCAAGTAGGTCCACTTTCTGAATTATGCTTAGTTGAGATCACTCGTAAAAGATCTGGGCAAGCACTAAGTGAAGTATTTGGCGAGGAGTGTCCTGTTTGTAATGGCACTGGTTTAATATTTAAACTATCTGGCTCTGGTAAATCTTCATCTAGCAGTCAACAAAACCAAAATAAGTATAATAAAGGGAACCCAGCAAATAAAAGTAACTTCCAAAAACAAAATAGACCAATGGGAAGTAATAAGAATCAAAACACAAAATCTCAAGGTAATAAGCCTAATAAAAGAGATAACTATTCTAAAAAATCGGATTCTGATTACAGTAGGTATCAAAACCAGGATCAAAACTCATCTAAAACGAATAATAATGACTTTAATAGACCTCAAAATAGAGACAAAGAGTCAAACAATTCCAGAGAAACTGTAGCCAATAATAAAAACAATGATTCGATTAAAGCTGAATTTGACACACTGGTGGAGTCTAACCACTCTGAAGTTTCTTCTCCAGACTTATCAAGTGACGGTCTAGAGAAGGTTTTTAGCAAAATAGAGCCCAAAGATACAGTAGCTCCAAACCAAGTAAACAATACTGATGCTCCAACAGATACATTTAACTCTGGGAAAAAGCTTGACTATGAAGGTGAGGAGTTAATTAAAGATCTAACTAGCAAAAAAACATTCTCTCACTTTCATATTAATGATGAAATAAGTTAAAGTGTATATATGCCAGATATAGCCAGTAAAAGTTATGACACTATTATCAGACTCGGTATTGATAACGTTAAAAAAGCTCTTACATTAATATCAAATCCTGAGAAAGCTAGTTACTACATCCATCTTGCAGGAACTAATGGAAAAGGTTCTGTGAGTAGGTTCTTAGAGCTATTCTATCTGAAATTTACAGATCTTAAAATTGGTCGTTATACGAGTCCACATTTAAAATCAGTCTGTGAGAGGTTTAGAATAAATGGAGAAATGATATCAGAAAAAGTTTTCCAAGACACATGGAATACTTTATTTGAAGATAGTGAAGCTCCAATTGCAAAAACTAATTTAAATGAAGACTTAACGGAGTTTGAGAAACTTACAATACTTGCTTTTGAGGTTTTTAAAGTAGCTAATGTAGACCTAGTTATATTAGAAGTAGGCTTAGGTGGAAGACTTGATGCTACTAATGTTATTAGTCCTATGAATTCTTTAGCAACTGCTATAACGAGTATTGGTTATGATCATATGGATAGACTTGGTAATACTTTAGAGAAGATTCGTATAGAGAAAGAAGGTATAAAAAAAGTTTCAGTACCTCACTTTGAGCTCAGTGAAGAAGAGAAGAATCCTAATATTAATCCAAATTCACCATTTGGAGATAATATGAACCTTGCAGTGAAAATCTTTGAGCAAATTACCAATATCAAAATTGAAGATAAACATAGATATGAATTTTTTTCTGATTTCAAAAAAGCTTACAGAGGTCGCTTAGAGTTTGATCAAGAGCAAAATATTATATTTGACAGTGCTCATAATTCTAACGCAAGCATAGTACTAAATAAATTCATAAGGGAAGTCGAAGAAAATAATAACTTTAAAAGAAAAATCTATTTACTATCTTACTTAAGTGACAAAAACTATAAAGACTGCCTAGAAGAACTTTTTAAATATAACTTTAAACCAGGTTTTGACCAAGTAATATTCACAGAAGTAGATAGTGAGAGAAAGCAGGGAGCAGAGCTTCTTAAGAATTATTTACTATCACGCTTCAATCTTAGTCTAAATGATAGTTCTATTAAAGCTATTAAGAAACCTTTAGTAGCTTTTAAAGCTGCTAAAGACTTGCAGAATTCTGAGGATCTAATAATAGTAGCAGGATCTGTTTATTTGCTTGGAAATTTGTTATCGGATTAATTTTACTAAGCCCAATAATAATCAATCACACAACCACATTAACAAGCTTATCAGGCACCACAATCACTTTACGAATCTGAGCACCATCGATTTTTTTTTGCATCTTTTCATTTTCTAAAGCAATTTTTTCAAGCTCATCTTTAGCTAAACCTTTATCAAGTTCTAATACATCAACTTTTTTACCTTTAATCTGCAAAACTACATTACAAGTAGATCTCACAATAAACTCATTATTGAACTTAGGGAAACTTAATTTATGAACTGAGTTCTCAATATCACTATCTTTTAGATCAAAGAGATCATGCCATAACTCTTCTGCTAAATGCGGGACAAATGGAGCTAAAACTATCACAAAATTACTTAAGACATGACTTAAAACTTCTTGGTCTTCTTCACTATACTTAGTTTTATCAATAATATACTTATACATTGCATTGATAAACTCTGTCATCCTCGCTATAGCAGTATTAAAGCTAAAATTTGGTGGATTCAAATCTGTCGTTATAGCTTTAAGTGAAGCATGAAATGATCTAAGAATAATTTGGTTAGCTTCTGAAAGTTCTTTAATCGATTTACTAAACTTAAATTCAGCTCTTAAGTCTTCAGAATAACTTTTTAATAAATTAGATGACTTAAACTCAGGTATCAACTGATTATATAATCTCCAAATCCTATTTACAAATCTAAACTGTCCTTGAGCACCATCTTCTGTCCACTCTACTTCAGCTGTCACCGGAGCTGCAAAAAGAATAAATAATCTAGCAGCATCTGCACCATATTTATCAAAGAATTCAGTAGTTCCCACTACGTTTCCCTTAGATTTAGACATTTTTACAAGCTTACCCTCTTTTTCAGAGTGCTTTACTACCATGCCTTGAGAAAGAAGCCTAGTGAAAGGTTCATCAAAATCCAGCATTCCACAGTCACGAAGAGCTTTAGTAAAGAACCTTGCGTAAAGTAGGTGAAGAATAGCGTGTTCAACACCACCTACATACTGCTCTACTGGAAAAGTTTTCTCTTTAGAAAAAGGTAATTCTGTGTTATGTGGATCACAGTATCTTAAAAAATACCAACTACTACAAATAAAAGTATCCATAGTGTCAGTTACGCGCTTAAGTGTTTTAGAGCCATCTGAGCTCTCTACAGTGTTCCATTCAGTATTAGTTCTAAGTACAGAAGTACCTTCTTTAGCAAAGTCAATATCTAAAGGTAAAGCAACTGGTAACTTCTTTTCTTCAACTGGAATAAAGTTACCCTCATCATCCTCCAGTAAAGGGATAGGTGTTCCCCAGTATCTTTGACGGCTAATTAACCAGTCTCTCAGTCTGTAGTTAATCTTTGTTTTAGAAAAGCCTTGCATTTCTCCCCAAGCAACTATTTCTTTTTTAGCTTCTTCTGTAGTTAAACCATTAAACTTAGCACCAGTAGACTCATTATCACTATTAACTAAATTACCGTATTCGACTATAGCTTCTTTACTTAGCCTTTCTTTCTCTGAATCTAGCTCAGAACTATTGCTTGGACTAATCACCTGCTTTACAGGAAGGTTAAATTCTTGAGCAAACTCCCAGTCTCTCTGATCATGAGCAGGTACAGCCATGACTGCTCCAGTACCATAATCTACCAAAGCATAGTCAGCAATCCAGACAGGAACTTTTTCACCAGTAAAAGGATTTATTACACTAGAGCCTAAATAACATCCCGTTTTCTTACGCCCTTCAGCAGTTCTCTCAATTTCAGACTTCAAAGAAGTTTCTTTTATATAAGCAGCTACAGCTTCTTCTCTATCAGTAGTAGTTAATTCTTTTACTAAACTATGTTCAGGAGCAAGAACCATATAGGTAACGCCCATAATGGTATCTGGTCTTGTCGTGTAGATATCTACAGCCTCTTTACTTAGCTCACCTGGCTTTGCTATTGATGATTTATCAATCGGGAAACTAACTATAGCACCGAAAGATTTACCAATCCAGTTACGCTGCATGGTTTTTACATTTTCAGGCCAATGCTCAAGCTTATCTAGATCATTTAATAATTCCTCAGCATAATCAGTAATTTTGAGGAACCATTGGCGCATCATCCTCTTCTCTACAGGCGTATTTGTATGTCTCCAGCACATACCGTCCTCTACTTGCTCATTTGCAAGTACAGAATTACATTCAGGACACCAGTTTACAGGAGCTTCCTTCTGATAAGCTAAACCTTTTTCATAGAACTTTAAAAAGATATACTGTGTCCATTTATAATAATCTTCGCGACAAGAAACGACTTCCCTATTCCAGTCATAACTGGTTCCCATTCGCTTTAATTGTTCATCACGCATATAAGCAATATTTTTTTCAGTCCACTCACCTGGGTGAACATTTCTTTCAATCGCAGCATTTTCTGCAGGTAAACCGAAAGCATCAAAACCCATAGGGTTTAAAACATTTTTTCCCTGCATTCTCATATAACGAGAGATAACGTCTGAAATCGTGTATACACGCATATGCCCCATATGCAAGTTACCACTAGGGTATGGGAACATTACTAAGGAATAATAGTTTTCCTTAGTCTTATCTTCTTCATCAAATTTATATAGATCATTAGCTTCCCATATTTCTTGCCACTTACTTTCAAGAGTTTTAGGGCTATAAGTCTTTTCTTCTAGTTTCATTTGCGTCATAACTGTTCAATTCTTTAGAACTCTATTATTATATCTAATAAGGGCTAATTATTTGTTAGCGATAATTTAGACTTGAGTATAGAACTTTACATCTTTAATAAGGAATCAAAAAAGTTTCCTAGCTTTACTAACTGGGATGCTAATAATACTGGTAGTTCAAAATCTTACAAGCTCGATATAGTATCAGGTAAATTTAAATCAAAAAACCTGAACTCTGAATTCGTTAAAGATCTGAACTCTTTTCTAAGAAGATCAGATCAACTTGCTTCCTTTTTCAAAAGCTTTGATTATTCTATAAATCTTGAATTCACTAGTAATTTAAGTCATATACTTTTTTTCGAAGCAAGTAGGCAAGTACTTTATATTGACGCTGATGTAAAAAATGAATTTATACCTTTTTATTGCTTCGCCTTTTTCTATGCAGCATTAAGAAAAAGAAAAGATCAAGATTATATTTTCAACAAATTCTATGATTTCTTTCTAGCAATAGATTCAACAGATATAAAAAAACTTATAAACTTTTTAGAAGCTGATAAAAGTACAACTAAACTTTTTGATGCAGGCTCAAATATATTGAAGTTCTTAAAGCAAATACTCACAGCTGAACAAGATTTTAGTGAGTTAGAAAAATTTAAAATCAGCCAAGTAATTAGAAATAGAGCTCTAACTGGTTCTCATATATATGATATCGATGCAATTGAGAAAACTTATGAGAACAACCTTGGCGATCCCTTTTCTGGTCAAGCTTGTGATGACTTATATCAAAGCTTAGTAACAAGTTATATTCCAGAAAATACTGAAAGTTATTTCCAAACCTTAAGCATAGCCTTAGAATCACTTGGGATGAACTTAATCGCTCAAAGAGGCTCAAGAGTGGCTCACGAACAAGGTCCTATCCTCGTAAATTCAGGCGTGTTAAATAATTCAGCTTCTTTAAAAGATAAGTTAAAGCAAGTTATTAAAAATATAAAAAATTCAGTCAACAAGTTTCTTGATGACTTAAATAGTAATTTTCCAGACCTCTTTCAAGAGCAATGTGTAACAGAAACCAAGATAGATATGAGTCTTGTGATCGATGAATTAAACTATCTGTTATCAATGGACAGTATTCCTAAGGCAAAACTAGCTAAGACAGCTAACCTTATAAAAAAAATTAATAATAGTGTCAGTTCTGAACTTAAAAATCTAAACTGTGAGCGTAATAAATCTAAATCTCTTTATTCAAAACTCTTAGATAATCTAATAAACTTTGAAAAAGAAATCCTCCTATCTCTTTTTGAACTAGAGGAGTTAAGCACAAAAAGTCCAGGCTTAAAGAAAAAGTCTGTGGTCTACATTCAAAGACTCTCAAAGAGATCAGGTCATATTATTGCTAGGATTATTTTAGGTGAAAACCTTTATGTAGAAACAGATTCTAATTCTCAGAAGCATAGAATTAGAGCAATTCCTTTTACCTTTGTGAGTCCAGATTTTAATCACACAGCAGGTATAGTTGATTCATTCTTTGAAAATGCATCTATTTCGATAGTAACTGACCCTGACAC
>CALBDR010000151.1 GCA_937927525.1 uncultured Candidatus Melainabacteria bacterium | reverse complement strand
CTTACTAACTGTTGAGTACCTGTCGCAGTAAAGTTTGATTCAGCAACTGTTGTAAATGTACCCAATTGTCTGGTATTGTTAATATTATCAATCAGTCTGAATACACTCGTACCAGTTTCAAATCTTTGATTTGGACTATTTGGAAGCTGGAAGATACCATAAAGCTTACCAGTACTATCAGCTTTAAGCGCTGTACCCAAGTTACCAGTGTTTGCAAACGAGCTATTTGCTGGTTGTACAAACGAACTAACATCCGTTCCGTCAAAGAATGGATATACAGTAGCATTTGGTTTCAATCCTTGAGCTGTAAAGTTAATGTTTTGAGCTCGGATAAATGGAATTGGTCTCGAGCCTTCAACATTGGTAGTAACGTTAACTGATCTAGAAAGAACATTAGTTTGTGTCTCTCTTCTACGTACAGGTAGATTGGTTCGACCCTGGTCAATTAAACGTTGCGCCCATGGTGTAGCAGGATCACCTCTAAAGATTGTTCTTCCTTGGTTTCCTACATCAATGTCAACAGTTTGTCTGTTAGGTGGGAGGTTTACAGTATCAATCCAGAAGTCAGTCGCTGGATCAAGTGTTACAATACCTTCCCAAGTATATGCGATACCTGCGGCATTACGAGTATCTGATGCATAAGAACTGTCGATAATTAGATCATGTGTATATGGTAAAGTAACAAGCTTACCATCAGCATATTCGAATGTAGCTGAAATAGTTGCTGACTCACCAGACGTTGCACCAGAGATAGTTCCAGATGTTGGGAAAGTACCTGATACATTTTCAATGTAAAGTCTATCGCCAACAACGTATCTTACTGTTCCTGTAGCAGCACCAGCTGATACTGTTTCACCATTTGCAAATGCAGTAGCAGCCGCCACTGTAACTCTTACATCACCAGAAGATCTAACAACATTCGTTGAGTTGCTATCATTAAAGTTAAGTTCGGTAAATGCATCGAAACGTCTAGGGGTTAACTCTTTGTTTCCAATATCAACAAAGGCCTTAAAGTCTTCGTCAGTGTTTTCACCAATAGTTGTGTCAACAAAGTTATCTACTAAGAAACCTGACTTAAATCTGTTCAGTCCATTGCCATCGTTAATGTTCAAAGACTGTGTTGACTGCTCAAGAAGATTTAATGATGAATAATACTCAAGATTGTTGATACGTGTTTCTAACGTACCAATATCTTTCATTGTATATCCACGGATTCTCTCTTCAATAACAAAGCTGTTCTCTGTAGTGTTAGCTCCAGGAACATAATCAAAATTTGCAATTGTAGATGGGAATGGTGCAATACGAACCACACCCAAAGTAAATCCATCAGGTGGTGACGCTGGAACTACAGCATTCAAAGCTGATGTACCTTTAATCGATCTAAAATTACCTTCCTTGTCAAGAATAATTCTATCAACACGAGGTAAAAAGAATGAGTAGTCTACAGTAAAGTTTTCATTAGGAGATGCATATCTCAATGAGTTACCAGTAGATTCTAAAACAACCTGAGTGTTAGAAGGATTGGTAGAGATATTAGTAAATGTTGTTACGTTGTTTGCTGTATCCGTAATTCTAGGTCTGATATCAAT
>CALBDR010000150.1 GCA_937927525.1 uncultured Candidatus Melainabacteria bacterium | reverse complement strand
CCATTATTCAAGTGACTTGAAAAACGTGAGTGAAAACATACTCTTTATCTCACCATGTCAAATAATTCGAATCAAGCAAATAAATAATCCAAGTCTTCTTTAGTCATTTTCTTAAAGTTCTGGAAATCACCACTCAGAACACCTTTCGCTAAAGCTTTTTTCTTTTCTTGGAGTTGAATTATTTTCTCTTCTATAGAATCTTTCACTATTAATTTATGAACGAAAACAGCTTTATCTTGCCCTATTCTATAGGCTCTATCACTAGCTTGATCTTCTACAGCAGGATTCCACCATGGATCATAGTGAATGACAGTATCTGCCGCTGTTAGGTTTAAACCTGTTCCACCCGCTTTAAGAGAGATTAAGAAAACTTTGTTTTCTCCATTCTGGAAATTATCGATTTCTTCTTGTCGCTTTATGGTGTCACCTGTAAGTTTGCTGTATGCGATTTTTTCTTTATTTAAAAATTTTTCTATAGTTGGAAACACTGATTTGAATTGGGAAAACAAAAGTATTTTTCTGTTTTCACTTATAAGTTCACCTAGCATATCTTGGAGCATTTCCATTTTCGCTGAGTCTTTGAGTTTTTTGGCGTCTTCATGTTTGATTATTTGTGGATGACAACAAGCTTGTCTTAATTTTAGAAGTGCATCTAAAATCATAATCTGTGATCTCTCAAAGCCTTTTGCTTCTATCTCTTGATTTAGTTTATGATGCATTTGGGCTTTAATGACATTATAGAATTTTCTTTGTTCAGCACTGAATTCACAGTGGTTCACTATTTCTGTTTTTGGTGGAAGTTCTTTCGCGACTTCTGATTTATCTCGCCTGAGAATAAACGGCGAAATCCTGTGGCTGAGCATTTTTAAGACATTTTTATTTTCTTCTTTCTCTATAGGTTTTTTGAATTTAACTCTAAATTGCTCTTTAGAACCAAGTAAACCTGGCATTAGGAAATTAAACTGCGCCCAGAGTTCGTTTAAATTATTTTCAAGCGGTGTCCCTGTAAGACTTACTCTGTGATCTGCTTTTAGTTGCATGATGATGTTATACATTTTTGAATTAGAATTTTTTATTTTTTGTGCTTCATCTAAAATTAAATAACTAAAATCTTTTTCTAATAAAGTATCTTTATCTCTGATAATCAAAGCGTAGCTAGTGATGACAATATCTACTTTTTCAATTTTATCGAAATTTTCACTTCTCTCTTTACCGTGGAGAACCAATGATTTTAATTTAGGTGTGAATTTTTTTATTTCATTTTCCCAGTTGAAGACAAGAGATGTAGGAGCAATAACTAAGCAGGGTTTATTAAGTTCTTTTCTGTCTTTTAAACCCTGAATGAAAGATAAACTCTGCAAAGTCTTTCCTAGACCCATGTCATCTGCGAGTATGCCATTAAAATCCTGTTTTTTAAGGATATCTAGCCACTTAAGTCCGAATTTTTGATAATCTCTGAGTTCAGCTTTGATTTTTTTTGAGATTTTATAGTTATAGTCTTTGGAATTTATCATCTCATTTGCTTCTTTAAGCTTGGAGATTACATTTGGCAATTTTTCTTCGCCTAAGAACCTGAATTTACTAGCTTCATGTGCTTTTTGCTTTTCTATTAAGAAAGCTAGATCATAGGCTGATAATTTTTCAGGGCGACCAGTAAATTTATTAATTAGACCAAAATCCATGGCTTCATCAATAAACTCTAAAGCTTCTATCGCTTTTGCTCTATCAATTGGTAGTATTTCTTCACGTCCTATTTGTAAATATAAAGTTTCTGCGCCATTTTCTTCAATGTCATAGATACAATGGTCTATACTTTCGTATTGGTCTAAAATTCTAATAAAAATTTGCCATAGGTCTAGCTCTTTTCCAGACTTAGTTTGGGCATTTAAGTCTAAATCAAACCAGTCGATGTTACTAGAATCTTTTTTACCTTCATCTGTTTTTATATTTAAATTCCATTCAGGATCAAGATCAAGAATCTTAAAAGGAAAATTATTCGATGTTATGATTTCCCAGCCACTTTCCTGAAGCTTAGGTATTTCTTTATGAACAAATTCATACCACTTAAACTTCATGTTCGGCTCACCATAAGTATTTATTGGACTGATACCGAAATATGATGGATCATTAAAGGATTTTAGGAATGTTTTAGAGAAACTATTTTCTAATTCTTCATTCGTAAAAATGTTACTACAAGCTTCTATGTATTTATTCTCCAATAGCTCTTGAGAAAGCTCGATTTCAGATTTATGGTCTC
The DNA here is from genome assembly GCA_937927525.1 of uncultured Candidatus Melainabacteria bacterium. Taxonomy (GTDB): domain Bacteria; phylum Cyanobacteriota; class Vampirovibrionia; order LMEP-6097; family LMEP-6097; genus DT-14. Next base: position 1,814 of record CALBDR010000150.1, on the reverse strand, counting down.
TTAATTGGTTAACTAATTTATTTTCTTGTATGTCTAAAAACTCTATTTTTTCTTTTGAGTTGTGTTTAACACACTGGTAATTAGATCCATCAGCAGGATATTTGAAGTTTAGTTCTAAATAAGGAAACTCTTCTCGATAGTTATATTCATAATCTAATCTTGAGATTAGTTCTCGACTTGAGCCATCGTTAACGGCATCCATGAAATCAAGAGGTCTTGAAATAAAATTTAATTTAAGCTGTGGGATTGGTTTAACAGCGTCTCTATTTATAGTCTCTGTCTTTGTCGGTAATTCTACGTCAGCGTTGTAAGAGCTTAAAATCATACCAAGTTTAGATAATTCTTCATAACTAAGTTTCGGACTGTTCATTAATAGCTTCATCATTTTATAGTCAAGATTCTTTACTCCTAGCTTTAATTGCCCAAAATAAATATTATTAGAGTTTTTTTCTAGATAGTAAACATTCTTTTTGTCATGAAACCACTGGTCATTTTTAATATTAGTTTTTAATTTAAATTTAAGTGGGTCTTTAGTTTTATCAAAAAATACTTTAATCGCTTTTGCAGACTTATGTGATATTTTTTTAGCTACATTTGAAGGAGCAAAAAAGATTCTTAAGTCAGATTCTTTATCTTCATTCACTAATGTATCTAATATCAAACTTGAAAATTTATCGTATTGGATGGGACTGTACTCGCCATAATGATTTTTATAGGTATCTAAGAGTTTAACTAGTTTTTTTTCTACATCGTTTAGATCAGTTTCATATAGTGTTGAATTAGAATCAATCTTTTTAGGATACTGACTACTAAAATTACCATTCTTTAGTAATTTGTGAAGTTGAGGTTTTATTGAAAGTTCGTTTGCAGATAAAGACAATTGAAATGCGCATTTATGCTTATCCTTTTCAACTTTGTTATTAGTACTACTATTATTTGAGAATGACTCACTAAAATTTTCAAGCCAGTTTTTTGGGTTTAAACTCTCATATTCGTGATGATATTTTAACGCTAAAGCTGCTGCATGCTTACACTGATTGCCCACAGGACAGCTACATGAGCTAATTATTTCATTATCTTTTATATCAATTGTCGTTGAATAGCTTTTATTACTCTGACCTTCTACGTGAGCGTGAATTACATTATCGTCAATATTAATGATTTCTATGTTGTTATGCTGGTATATTTGATTTCCCCTAAAGAAAGACGAACCAGAGAAAGAATCATTGGCTAGTTTTAGTATGTTTTCTTTAACTATCTCAAGCATGGTGACAATATTATCATATATATCTGATTCTTAGCCATTCATTTAATTTCGTGAAACGCTTTCTGTTACTGTCATTCTTTACTGCCATCGCGACTGCTTTTTTCTCTCCGAGAATTATTAAGAGTTTTTTTGCACGAGTCATAGCGGTATAAATCAAATTTCTTCTGAGCATCATGTAATGCTTAGTACAGATTGGGATTATAACCACCGGGAATTCTGAGCCTTGTGATTTATGAATTGAAATCGCATATGCGATGTTTATTTGGTCTAGATCTGAAAAAGAATACGATATGTCTTTATTATCAAAGTTGATGCTAACAACTTGTTCATCTATGTCAATTTTTTTTATATAGCCTATATCTCCATTGTAGACTTCTTTATCGTAATTATTTTCGATTTGCATTACTTTATCTTTTACAGCAAATCTTTGCCCGAATTTTTCTATAAAGTTTGAGCTTGGGTTGAGTTCTTTTTGCAGTTCTACATTGAGAGCCCTGACTCCCATAGCTCCTCTTTGCATTGGTGCAAGTATTTGAATATCCTGTAT
>CALBDR010000149.1 GCA_937927525.1 uncultured Candidatus Melainabacteria bacterium | reverse complement strand
TTCTTTTATTATCGGTATTGATTTTTTTCTGCACAGGGAGCGCCCCATAGTTGTTTTTCAACAGGTCTGCAAGGCCCCTGTCTGAGATCCCAACCTCGTCTAGTTCCTGAGTGTTCATCAAGCTAGAAAGCCCTGATAGGTGGATATACCAGTTGCTTTCTTCGTGGATAATGAAGTCACATAGGTACTTCTCTTGTCTCGTAATGGCCTTCTCTGCCTGGTAAAAAAAGTCGTTTATTGTCTTCCCAGAATTGGCATCCTCAGAATCTTTGTCTATGTGGCTGTTTGTAGCAGAAGCCAGCGACAACATTTGCTCTTCACGATCTTTGCCGTGAGGGATGAAGAAATAGGCAAAGCTAGCCAAGAGCATACAATAGTTGCTGGCCGATCTTGTCACTGATTTAATCCTGTCTGCAAAGAACCGATAGTCTTTTCTTAACTCTTCCTTGTTTATGCCTTTGTCCACCACGTAGTTAAAGAACTGAAAGAACTCATTACTTAAAGCTTTAGCTTTAATCCTCCCCCACTCTTCTCGGCTAACAACATCTTCTTTCCCCAAGTATATACTGACGCACCTGTTTCTGACCGCTGCGTCTCTCGGAGAGTCCTGACCCATCAGTACAAGGGTTGATACGGGTCTCATTGTCCTCATCGTCAGGTCTGGTCGCCCTTTTTTAAACACCCCTCTATTGTAAACGGATCTCAGTATCTCATCCTTGGCCTCTTTCTGAGTGTTCTTGGTTCTCTCTCTAAATTCGTCCATTATGATTGGGAAGTGAGAGGTGGTGCTAAGACTCTTCTCTAGAACAAACTTGCTTGTTCCAACCCACGCCCCTGCGCTTATATTCCTTGTTCCCACTAAACTAGAGAAGAGGTTGGTAAAAAGCTCAGTCTTCCCCGTAGATGTCTCCCCTACAACGTGTAAGATAGGGAAGAATCCCTCTCCAACAGCGTCCATCGTGTCTTCATAGTGAAGGGATGCTGCATAAAAACCCAGTATAAGCGGGATGGCTGAAGTGTTGCTATTGAAAAAATGGCTTGTTTCTGCTAAGGTTGTGGTAGGAAATGATTTACTAATGCCTTTGTGGTAACAAGGGGCTTCACCACGCTCATACCCCCTTTCTACCACAAGGGCTTTTCCTTCTTCGTATTGGTACTCTCCGCTCTCCTCCACAAACTTTCCATCGATTAAATACCCGTTATCAAAAACCCAAAGATCTTTGTTTCCGATCTTGAACCTTCCACAAGTGTCCTTGACCAAGTGGAATGTAAGCTGTTCCTCTTTTCTTACCTGCTCCTTAAGTATCGAGTTCAGTTGGTTTAGGTCTCTTCCCGTGCCGAAAAAGTTCCCGTCATATTTACCAAAAAACCTAGTGAACTCCTTCATGTCAGACATCACGTTGATAGGAACCGTAATTCTCATGTTCCTATAGGCTGAGTGCCTAACGCTAACCTCCATTAGGTAGTGTTCATAGCCGTCGTTTTTCTCCTGTTTGGTTGGAGAAGCGTCCCAGCCCACCCCTAGTCTTTTTAGGGTGAAGTCTGCTATCTCTCTCCTTCCTCCATCTGACCTTTCTATGTACATTATGTCTTCCTGGTAGTCTATCAAAATCCCCCCTGAAACTATTTTGTCTTCTTGCATGATGTTTTTGTTTATTATTAGATATTAGTAAAGACCTCCTTTAAAGCTGCCGCAAAGTCCGCAGGGTTGCTTGTATAAGCGGGATTGTACCATTTGATCCACTCTAGAATGTTGGGAGACCCTTTACCGCTCCCCCTCGGAACAAATATACAGTTCTTGGCAAAGTTTATGTGGCAAGCTCCCCCTGAAAGGGATCCGTCTCCATTTACAATGTGTATATTCCCTTTTAGCCCTCCAGCCTGTGGGACTATCTTATACCTCTCTCCGTTAACTAACTTTGTCCCAGATACCATCATCAAGGCTTGGTCCTGGGGCATCTCTTTTAGTTTCTCGAATATGCAGTCAATCTTCTTTTTGCTTATATAAATCTTTCCTCTAGGCTTATAATTCTTCTCCTCTTCTGGGACTGGACCGTAAATTTTTAAGAACTGGTCTTCGCAAAACTTTAATGGCTCCTCTTTTGTCTCTTCGTCTATGTAGTTACATAGTGACCCCTCTAGCCTTACTGGGTATGGCCCACCAGGCTTGTGGTTCAAAAACCCTGGCACTCTTAACAGTTGAACCTTCTTGATAGCATTTGTGTCGCCCCCAAGTGTCTTCGCTAAGCCCTCCTGGATGTGTGCGTAGCTATTTAACGGCGGCCGATAAAGCCCTCCAACTGGAGCATACTCTTCGTCCATTTTCTCTTCATGCCACGCTAGCCAGTATATATGAAACCCATTTCTTGACGAAACAACAAGAGAGGGGGGAAGGAGACCATGTGTGTCGTTAAATACCAGCTTTGTAGATAACTCTGCCTCTCTGTCTGCCAAGAGTTGTTTCTTCTCTTCGTCGCTAAGGCTTGTGGTGGCCCACTCCTCCCTTGATAAAAGGTCTACCTCACAATGATAGGTTCTAATCCCGTCAAAGTTTGTGTTCCTGTGCCCAATGCCCTTTTCGTCCTCCTTGATATCGCAAGTTGTGAAGAAGATAGACATGCGGTCATACTTATTGAGCTTCTGAAGCTCATAAAAGCTCCAGTCTTGCCACCGCTTGCGTTCACATATCATCTTCTTGGTTTTTCCACCTCCTATGTCCTGGTTGTTAACGATAATTGCGCTTTTAGGGAAGTTGCGGAAAAAGCGCTCAAACTCATACTTTGATGTGCTCATACTTTTTTTGTTAATAATTATTGGCTAAGTTGCCCCTTCACCAGAGAGACAATAAGCTTGTTGACTGTTGTGTCGTCTCGCAATTCTGCCTCTCTCATCAATTTCAGGTAGAGGTCCCCAGGCACGCTAACCAAAACTTTCTTAGTCATGCCTGATAAGATCTTTTCAGCCAAAGCATCTTTGTTGCTCATATCTTGTGGTTAAGTGTTCTCATAAAGAAGATATACAAAGTTTGAGATAATTGCAAGTTTTTTTCATTTTAGTAGCGAAAGTAACACTAGTTGTAGCTACCCACTATTTTGGTGTTACCGCTTTTTACTGCTTGTGTAAGCCTTTTTTTTAAGCGGTAGCGGAGTAGCGGTACTTTGAAGGATAGACACATATATATGTTTTTAGTGGGGTGTCTCGTGTATATATATTATATTTCTATTTTAGTGGGATACTGCTACTACTACTATGCGTTTGGGCTTAAGGCTGCGCAAAAATTCGGTAACACTATACTGCTACCGTGGTGCTACGGTGCTACCAACAGGTTAGTGAGCGGTTCTCAGTATTTAATTCACCAGGTGAAAAAAAGAATTCATTGACTTCCATTTTTTTTAGAATAC
>CALBDR010000148.1 GCA_937927525.1 uncultured Candidatus Melainabacteria bacterium | reverse complement strand
CTGCTACTGCTCATAATTACCCTACGGTCGGTCTATTCTCTGTCTATTGCTTTTGTGAGAATGGCTTAAACACTCCCTTAATTCCAGAATTGAGAGATTTACTGAAGAGTGAAAATATAAATTTTTCAATTATTTTTGATTCTGATAAATATCAAAAAACAGGAGTGAAGCAAGCTGAAACAGCACTTGTCGAAAAAGCTTTTCTAGAGACAGGTAGAAAACTCAAGGTCATAGACTTACCCCAAGAAGAAGGATCCAAAGGCTTAGACGACTTTATTTATAGCAAAGGCTCAGAAGCGCTAAAAGAACTTCAACCTAAGTATTTAGAAACTCCTATTATCAAAGACTCCAAGCTTAGATTAATTCCAGATATTCCAAAGCAAGCACTTCCTGATATTTACCTAGAGTGTATTAAAGATACAGAAGCAAATATAGAAAATTGTATCGAAGCAGTACCGATGGTTTTACTCATTCAAGGCGCTGGATTCATTGGCAACAAAGCTAAGATAAGCGGTAAATTCCCTAGCATTTATGCTGAAACACTTGCTTTGACAACTGGTGGGAAGACTACAGCTGCTAATAGATATAGTTATCCTCTAAGGTTTATCAACAAAGACATGGAAAAAGAGTATAGGGCCAAGCTAGAAGTTGGAGAAGAAAATCCAAGGTCAGGAGAGGTTATGGTACATGGCTTCACTCAAGCAGGAATTGAATTAACTCTCTCTCAAAGAAAGCACCCAGTTTTAGTAATGCTTGAAAATTCAGAATTTGAAAACTTCTATTCACTATTAAATGCTGAATACAATTCAAGTTTAAGTAGTTTTATCACAAAAGCCTATGATAACTTGCCATTGATTCCTATGCATTCGAAAGACAATCTAAAAGGCTCATTCAAGCTAAATACTATCTACGATCCAGCTATTAGTATCGCTGGAGTCCACACCTTTGTCTCTATGCTTAGCTCTAAACCAAAAGGCTACAAAGACACTGGCTATGATAATCGCTTCATGAAGTTCATTGGTAAAAATCGAAAGGGAATTAGAATACCTGAGATTAAACCAATACCCCAAGAGCTTGAGCAAAAGCTTTTAGATATTTATACTTTAGTGCATAACTATTTTAGGAATTTAGATAAGGCATTAGAGTTTAAATATTCTGATGAAGCTAAGAAAATCTGTCATCGTTTTTATGATAAGTATAAGGACTATGAGGACGAGAATCCAGAGAGTAACTTACTTCCCTACATGCGAAGATCTGTCTGTGACTTCTTGCCTAAGTTATGTTTGCAATTCGAGATTATAGAAAGGGCAGAGCTTGTAGTTACTAACTTTTATGCTGGAGAGTGGCAAGAAAGATTCAAACAATCCTTGGCAGAAGATAAGCCCCTCATCTCAAAAGAAGTAATGCTCAAAGGTATAGAATGGTCGAAGTACTTTATAGAAACTGCTAAGTACGTGATTAATAATTATTACGATTCTGACGCAGAGTTTGATTCCAAAACTGATAAGGTACTCAAACTATTAGCGAAGTTCCCAAAAGGGATTCAAGCCACTTCTTTAAGACGTGAAACAGGCATGCACCGTAAAGGAACTACTGCTAAAGAGTTCTACGAATTACTTGATTACCTTGAGGATATGGATCAATTAAACGTAAAGCAAGACCCGAATAATAAAAGATCTAAGCTGGTCACTCTTAAAAAACACTTATTCACAGATACGCACAAAAACGAGTGATTTATATTTAGGCTCTAGGCTTGCTTATAAGAGGAAAATCACAGAATCACCTAATTTCTTAGCTCTTTAAATATAAATTCTAAATTTCAAAATTAAAAGCAGATAAATATAAGAACTTAAGAATATGCGTGATTTTGTGATAATCCCCCAATATCGGCCGAGAGAGCGGATATCCGAGTCACACTCATGGCGTGAAAGCGTGTGAGAGTGTGATTTTTAATGAAATGATAAATAAAATTGGCTAAGATAATTAAAAGGAACTTTATAAATGAAGGTAGCATTATACGTAAGAAAA
>CALBDR010000147.1 GCA_937927525.1 uncultured Candidatus Melainabacteria bacterium | reverse complement strand
CTGCTACTGCTCATAATTACCCTACGGTCGGTCTATTCTCTGTCTATTGCTTTTGCAAAAATGGTTTAAATTCTCCACTAATACCAGAGCTGAGAGATTTATTGAAAAATAAAAATATAAATTTCTCTGTAATTTTTGATCAAGACAAGCATCAAAAAATAGGAGTAAAACAAGCTGAAACAGCACTTGTCGAAAAAGCTTTTCTAGAGACAGGTAAAAAGCTCAAGGTCGTAGACTTGCCACAAGAAGAGGGTTCTAAGGGACTTGATGATTTCATCTACTCTAAAGGTTCAGAGGCTTTAAAAGATCTTAAACCTAGATATATAGAAACCCCTATTATAGAAGACTCAAAGCTTAGGTTAATACCAGATATACCTAAGAATGCACTCCCTGACGCCTACCTAGAGTCTATAAAAGATACTGAAAGGAATATAGAGAACTGTATCGAAGCTGTCCCAATGGTTCTATTTACTCAGGGAGCAGGCTTTATCGGAAATAAAGCTAAGCTCAACGGTAAGTTTCCAAATCTCTATGCTGAGACATTAGCCCTGACCACTGGAGGCAAAACTACAGCGGCGAATAGATATAGTTATCCTCTAAGGTTTATTAACAAAGCTATGGAAAAAGAGTATAGAGCTAAGTTAGAAGCTGGAGAAGAAAATCCAAGGTCAGAAGAGATTTTAATATCTGGGTTCACTCAAGCAGGCATTGAATTAACTTTATCTCAAAGGAAGCAGCCTACGCTAGTGATGTTAGAAAATTCTGAGTTCGAGAATTTTTATGCCCTTTTAAATGCAGATTATAATTCGAGTTTAAGCAGCCTCGTTACTAAAATCTATGATAGTTTGCCTTTAATCCCTATGCATTCCAAAGACAATCTAAAAGGCTCATTCAAGCTAAATACTATCTATGATCCAGCTATTAGTATCGCTGGAGTGCATACATTTGTTTCCATGCTTAGCTCCAAACCAAAAGGCTATAAAGAGACGGGCTTTGATAATCGCTTCATGAAATTTATTGGAAAAAACAGAAAAGGTATAAGAATTCCTGAAATTAAGCCAATACCTCAAGAACTTGAGCAGAAGCTTTTAGATATCTATACTCTAGTGCACAATCATTTTAGAAACTTAGATGAAGCTTTAGAGTTTAGATATTCTGAGGAAGCTAAAAAAATATATCATCGTTTCTACAATCAGTACAAGGACTACGAGGACGAGAATCCAGAATGTAACTTATTACCTTATATGAGACGCTCAGTCTGTGACTTCTTACCTAAACTTTGTTTGCAGTTTGAGATCGTAGAAAGAGCTGAACTAATAGTAAGTAACTTTGAAGCTAAAGAGTGGCATGAAAGATTCCAGCAAGCTCTTGCAGAAGATAAATTATTTATCTCCAAAGAAGTAATGCTCAAGGCTATAGATTGGTCTAAGTATTTTATTGAAACTGCAAAGTATGTAATCAATAATTATTACGACTCAGATTCTGAATTTGATTCCAGGGTTGAAAAGATACTGAAAATACTAGAGAAATTTCCTAAAGGCATACTCGCATCTTCTTTAAAAAGGGAAATGAATATGCATAGAAAACCTAGACAAGGAAAAGAGTTTGATGAAATGTTAGGTTACCTACAAGACATGGATCAAATTTATATCCAAGTAAATCCCAACAATAAAAGATCGAAACTAGCCACTCTTAAAAAACACTTATTCACAGACACGCACAGAAACGAGTGATTCATATTCAGGCTCTAGGCTTGTATATAAGAGGAAAATCACAGAATCACCTAATTTCTTAGCTCTTTAAATATAAACTCAAAATTTCAAAATTAAAAACGAATAAATACAAGAACTTAAGGATATGCGTGATTTTGTGACAATCCCCCAATATCGGCCGAGAGAGCGGAAATCCGAGTCACACTTAAGGTGTGAAACTATGTGACAG
>CALBDR010000146.1 GCA_937927525.1 uncultured Candidatus Melainabacteria bacterium | reverse complement strand
TTATAATGTCTTATGCTACAGAAGTCAACTCATCAAGACCACAAATGTTGTAATGCAGCTTGGTAGGATCGCTGCAGAGCTCTGTGCCAATAACATCAACCTTAACCATTGGCATGTACATTGTGGGAGAGTTGTAAATGACCTCAGTGTATACGTCTTTAAAGACTAGAGGTGCAAACAATCCGAATATGCAAAGACCTAAAAAAATTGCTATGGGGAAGTATAATTTAAACGTACGTAACATCTTTAATTTTGTTTCAGCCTCTTATTTTGTTTCGACTTTGAAACCGTGCTCTTCCCAACCCTCAAGTGTGTAGCACTTGGTCTTGAAGTAAGGTGTAACGATGCCAACGTTTACTTTGGCGCAGTACTTGCCTTCTTCGTTTAGGCGAGCGACGTATGAATCAGTGATTGCAAATGTTGTTGCGGACATAACGGAAAGACAAATTGTTGCGATAAACTTTTTCATCTCAGAAAAGTTCTCCTATCGTGGGGGAGTGTACGTAAAAAGCGATTCTTTTTACACCTGTATGTAGGTATCTGATATTACAGAACTAGGGAATTTCCAAGATTTTTCTATATTTTTTTTATATAAACTTATTTTATCTTAAGATTAACGTATAACATTCCTTGTTCAGTTTCGATAGTAAAAGAAATTCTCTTCTTTTTACGATAAGTAGAAAGATCAATGACATTACTCATTGTGTACCTCAATATATTAAAAGGAGTTCGCTATGGCTAAGCCAAAGGGTAAGATCGGTATCGGTACAGGTGTCCTTTTCGAAAGAGATGTTAAACCAAAAAAGACATCGATTGGTGGGAATGATTCTATGATCAAAAAGAGCTCTATGAATAAGAGCAAGAAGCGCAGCTACAAGCCCTATAAAGGGCAAGGCCGTTAAGTAATCATCTCGTAGATTTCTTTCCAGTTCTTAGCTACTTTGATATCTTCGTTTTTATGATGCATGTTGTGCTCATGCTCCATCATATAGACGTCTAGACCAAGCCGTACACCGAGATCTGCATTCTCTGGCTTATCTTCAATCCAGACATAACCAGAATCGCGATACGGCTCTAGCGCTTCATCTTTATCTGCCCCGGTATCAATACAGATTACATCATCAATGGCTGTACCAAACAGCTTAGTAAGATTCTTAGTACGTAGACGTACTGCATGCTTATCTGTACTAAGTGAAGTAATCACCTTGAAAATGTATCCATGCTCTTCATGAAGCTTACGTACGTAGTGAATAGCGTCGCGAAGAGGCGGGAGAAAGCCAATAGATGCTGATTCGTTAAACGCTCTAACTAACAACCACTTCTGCTCTAAGTCAATATTGTAACGTTTAGTAACGTCGTAGATATTTTTAGAGGCAGGTTGAAAGCCTCTTGCCTCCATCCAACAGTCGAAAGCGTACTCCCAATTCAGAAGTACGCCATCGGCATCTGTCAGTATGACATTACTCATCTAGAGCCGCCATAACGTTCTCAGGTGAAGTCTCACCGTAAGGATCGTCTTCAGCGTTATTACACATACCCGGCTCTTCGAACCAGTGTTCGATAACACCGTCGTTAACTACCATAGCGTAACGCCAAGAGCGAGGTCCAAAGCCTAGATTCATCTTATCAACCATCATACCCATACCATCAGTAAAGTCGCCATTACCGTCAGGAAGGACTTTGACGTTCTTGATACCAAGATGCTTAGCCCAGGCATTCATTACGAATGCATCGTTAACCGACACAACGTAGATCTCGTCAATACCTTTTGCCCTAAACTCTTCATACATCTCTTCGAAGCCAGGAAGCTGATACGTAGAGCATGTAGGTGTAAACGCACCGGGTAGAGAGAAGACAATGACACGTTGACCGTCAAAGACGTCACTCGTTGACTGATATACAAATTCGCCTCCGATAGGACATCCACCATTCTCAGGCTCGTCATCTCCTACTCGAAAAGCAAACTCAACATTAGGCAGGTGAGTTCCAACATATTCACCTTCAGTAGACATATTAATCTCCTTATGCGAGCGCGAGGCAACCATTAGGCTGCCTGCGCGTATTCAACTGCAAGTTCAAGAGCCTTGTTCTTGCGATCCTTATTAACACCGAACCAAGCACTCTGCAGACGAGTGTCTGCGCTTCGTCCGAGCTCATGATCGGTTAGGTAAGTGACAGAGTTAAATGCCTGCCACCAAGTACCTTTACCGAACTCTGCACCAGGCTGAGTATCAACGATCTCGAAAGCTCGAGTAGCATTACGAGAAAGCTCATTCTTCTTATCTTGACTAGAGCTGAAGTTAGGAAACACTTTCTTAAGGAAAGACTTAAACTGCTCTTCGTCATAGCGCTTGGTGCTGAGAAAGGAAGCCATCTCATGGTAATCAGCCAGCTTCTGCCGAGCGATACCGATTGCCTCCTTCATACGCTCTACATCAAACTGAGCGCGGTGGTTCTGAGTTGCTTGAACTTCAGAGGCTCGACCTAGTGCAAAGGAGAGCGTGTTGTTACAAACAACTCGGATAGGAGTAGAGCGGACGTGGATGCCTTGACCAAACACGTGAGGATTAACCAAAAGGAGATATTGCTCAGTCACGTCATCATTAAATAAGGCAAACTTGTCTTTCATCTTAGCGAGACCCCAGACAATTTGTCCACTTTTCAGCGAGCCGGCGGTATGCATTTCTAGCTCGTTGCGCTCTACAAACTCTTCGAACACTGAGAACGCGTCAACATTCTGACAAGGCTCCCAGCCATCCGATACGTTAGAGAGAAATTGCATGTCCTTATCACGGACAAGAGCGAACTTTCCGGTGGAAACATTATCACCGTTAGCTCGGAAGAAGGTAGGATACTTAGTAACAGTCCAGTCAAGACCAGCTGCCTTGATCATTTCGTCTACAGTAAGATTATTGCTAACAGGAGTACCGAGACCGTGCCACGGAACTTCACCTGCGTATGCCATCGTTTCGACGTTATGTGCCATTGTATAGCTCCTAAGTTTAAAAAGAGTCTTCCTTCAACTCATATAATAATTATAGGTTCTTGCGTGACAAAAGGCAACTGTTTTAGGAAACTAAATTCCCTTATAAATCAATTAGTTACGTCGCATCTGTGAAATTTCTTTAGCAGCCTGCTCGTCGATAACGGGGACAGCGTTAGATTTATGCATAGTAGCGATACCTTTCACGAGAGTACCAGTATACATCGTATTCTCACGCTTAGCTGCAACACTCATACCGATATCACGACTCTGATAGTTACCAGTAGCTCGACGATAGGTCTTCTGAGGAGGGGTATACGTCTTGAACTCTTTCTTATACTTAAGAGAGTTAGACGCAAGCTTAGTATATTCGGTCACGCTATGGACTTGAGCAGAATGTAATCCACGGC
>CALBDR010000145.1 GCA_937927525.1 uncultured Candidatus Melainabacteria bacterium | reverse complement strand
CTCCAGATCCTTGACAACTATGCCAAGGCAAGTGAAAAGGATCGTCCTCCAATGATGATGGTTCTCGATTCTCTCGGCCAGATGTCTACAACAAAAGAGTTGGAAGATACGATGGCCGGTAGCGAGACACGTGACATGACAAAGGCTCAGGTCCTGAAAGCAACGTTCAGAGTCCTTGGTCTAAAGCTCGCTAAGGTCAATGTACCACTTCTTGTAACAAACCACGTATACGAGGTTGTAGGCTCGTACATCCCTACAAAAGAGATGGCTGGTGGCTCAGGTCTCAAGTATGCAGCATCGACTATTTGTTACCTGTCAAAGAAGAAAGAGAAAGATGGAACAGAGATCATTGGTAATCAGATCAAGATCAAGATGGCGAAGTCTCGTTTCACTAAAGAGAACAAAGATGTCTCTGTCTTGTTAACATATGACAAAGGTCTGGATCGGTACTTTGGTTTGCTAGACCTTGCAGAGAAGTATGGAATCTTTAAACGGTCATCTACACGATTCGAATTACCTGATGGCCGTAAAGTGTTTGGTAAGTCAATCAACCAGAATCCACAAGAGTACTATACACCTGAGATCTTAGAACAACTGAATATTGCTGCGAATAAGGAATTCTTATATGGAAACTTTGAAGAATATGTATCTGGTGACGGGGGAGACGAGTCCCGCGAACACGATGATAGTAATGTTGACGAATCAGTATGATGGTGTAAAGTACTATTATAGCACAGTAAAATTTGAAGAAAAAAGTGACGATACTTTCTTGTCTTTTGAGTACCATTTGTTGGATAATCCCACAGGTCAAGAGTTAGAAGGTAATGAGGACTTCGGCAACCATATCGGTGAGGTCCTCGTAGATATTATTGAAGAGGGTTTAAAGTTAAGTGATTCATCTAGAGAAGACGATACTAACACATCTACTGAATAACGAGGACTATGCACGGAAGGCAATTCCTTTCCTCAAGCCAGAGTACTTTGAAGACAGACCTAGCCGTCTGATCTTCGAAGCTGTAGATGAGTATGTAAGAAAGTTTAATGGATTCCCAACTAAAGAAGCTCTAGTGATTGAGTTTGGTGAGTCTAAAGTTACAGATGAAGATTACAAGAACATTGTCGAACAGAGTGAAGAACTGTTTGGTGAAGTGGAGAAG
>CALBDR010000144.1 GCA_937927525.1 uncultured Candidatus Melainabacteria bacterium | reverse complement strand
GCCTTTCTTTATATCCAGATTCATTTGTTTTATACTTAGGTATAGTTTTTATTTGCTTTACTATATAATTATATTCATGGCTGGTGCTCCTCTTGCAAGAGTAATTATTACTCATAGTAGATCTTTAATGGCTTTAGTAGCTGCACACTCATTAGCTAAGAAAAATATTGAAATTATTGGTGCTGACACAGTAGATTTGACTTTTTTGAGCTTTTCTAAATATGTAAGAGCAAATTTCACATACCAGGCTTATCAAAAAAACGAAGAAGCCTTTATTTTGGATCTAGAAAAAAACATAATTCAGTTTAAGCCTAAAAATGATATCCCTTACCTATTGATACCTAGTCATACTGAAACCCCTTTAATCTCTAAATACAAATCTAGACTAGAAAAGCATATAATAGTGGCTTGCCCTGATTATGAAAGTTTAAACCAGCTGCACCCTAAAGACCAGTTCTCAAATACAGTTAGCAAACTCGGAATTAAATACCCACAAACGCTTCTCTCAAACAATTTATCTGTGGATAGTGATTTAAAATTTCCTATTCTAGTTAAACCTATTGATGCATCAGGAGGGAGAGGCATTAGAGAAGTAGGGAATAGTTCAGATTTAAGTAAAGCAGTTAAAGATATTGAAGAGGAGTTTAATCAAAACAGCATTATCCAAGAACTCATTAAAGGCGATGACTACTGCCTAACTGTAGTCTGTAAAGAAGGCGAGATACTAGCAAGCGCTGCATATACAAATATCCAACGCTTTCCATGCAAAACAGGAGCCGGTATTGTTCGTGAAGCTATTAACCCTGAAATATTCCTAGACTCAGCTACCAAGTTAATGAAAGCTGTGAATTTAACAGGAATAGCAGAGATAGACTATCTCTGGGATAAAAAATCAGAACCTTATATTTTAGAAGTTAATCCTAGATTCGGTGGTGGCATCTTCCAGTGCGTTGAATCTGGCATTGATTTTCCAGCCATACTCTATAAAATCTTTACTAATCAAAAAATTGAGGCTGATGTAATTGGACAATTTCAAATTGGCACTAAAACTAAAACTCCAATACTTTGGTTGTTTGCAGCACTAGATGAGATGCTATGTGATGAAGAGGATTTTCAAGTTATCGAAAATGCTTGGCTCAAAGCTGCAGCTGAACTGAAGAGTGGTGATATTTACCACGCAATTATTGATTTCAAAAATGAAATCATAGAAAATTTTGATTTCAGAGATAATATCAAAAAGTTTCAAAAGACTTTCTCTAAAGCTTTTGAAGCAAAAAATGAATTGTTGAATAAAGACGACCCACTTGTAATTTTTGGTTTACTATTTATAATAAGTTCACTTATTAAGCATAAGAAGCTTCCAGCAGAAGTATTGAGGTGATTTCTGACTAATTAAATGCAAGAGAAAACGCTAAAAAAGAAAAAACCATTAATCGGCATAACTAAGCCTAAGAACCTTATTTCGGCTTACTGGATGATATATTTTTGCATATGGTTATTTGGCGGTGAGCCTAAAGGCTTAAGTCCTGAAGATCCTTTAGATATGGATATAGATGGTTTAGTAGTAGGTGGTGGCACAGATGTTTTCCCAGGTTTATTCCAGAAAGACCCTAAACAAAACTACCTCTATGACCATGACAGAGACGAAATGGAAATTGCTTGGCTTACTAGAGCGAATAACGAAAACATACCAGTACTAGGTATCTGCCGAGGCTCTCAGATGATGAACGTCATGAACGGTGGCACGTTACACATAGATGTTAGTGAAGTCTATGAAGAGGCTAAGTACCCTAATCACTTACTAGCCTATATTTTCTATCGAAAAAGAATCGACATTAGAGAAAATACTTTACTAAAAGATATTCTTGACTGTGAGCACTGTAAAGTAAATTCTATGCATAAACAGTCCATAGAAATAATCGCTGATAAGCTATTAGTTTCAGCAAAAGAACCTATAGGTGTAGTTCAAGCAATAGAAAAAAGAGATCATAAATTTTATCTAGGAGTACAATTTCATCCAGAGTTTTTGATCTATAGATCAAAGTTTAGAAGAATATTTACTAGCTTTATAGCAGCTGCGAGATTCTAAAATAATTTTGCGCAATAATATAATTATTACAAGATGAAAAAAATACTACTTAGCTTATTAATACTTTTTCTTTTTAATCAAAAGGGATCAGCTCAGAATAACACAAGTCCTCCACTAGCTGGAAAGTGGAAGCTAATCTTAAACGAAGAGTTTAATGAATTCAACCCAGAACTATGGTCCTATGGGGACAGCTGGAAAGATCCAATCCCACCTAATAACGCGATTAACTTTTTCAATGATAAAAATGTAAAGTTTAATAACGGAAGATTAGTTTTAACAACTAAAAAAGATGAGCTTCTCTACCTGAATAAAAAAAATAAAGTTAAAAAATATAACTTTAGTACTGGAGCTATTAATAGCTTCGGTAAATTTAAATTCAAATATGGTTACATAGAAGCAGCGATTAGAAATCCAGTAGCGAAGGGGCTTTGGTCAGCGTTCTGGTTAATCCCTGATAGAAGAACTCCCTCTACGAATGAACTTACGAAACAAGTCAGGTCAACATTTAATCTAAATGAAACAAAAAACGACTTAATGCCTGGAAAAGGCATGGAAATTGATATCATGGAACAGTTAAGTGAGTGGAGTCATAAAAAATATAGCTATGCCATTCACTGGGACGGTTATAAAGAAGATAAAAAATCCTTCGAGGGTAGATATTTTATTAAAAAGAAAGTCGATGACTTTGTTAGATTCGGATTATACTGGGCTCCAGAAAAATTAATCTGGTTCGCTAATGGTGAACAAGTTGCTGAAAGCAACTCAGATAGGATAGCCGATGTCCCAATGTATATAATTTTAAATGGCTTTGTCGGTGGCTGGGCTAAAGAGCAAAAAGACTATCAAGGGCTTCCAGATACTATGGAAGTAGATTATCTTAGGGTTTGGCAATTGATAAATTAATAGGAGATCCCTATCATCTATATTAAAAATCATACAAAAATTAGACCTTTACCTTGCCAAAAAAAAACAATAAGTCTATTATAAAGTTACCTTAATAAT
>CALBDR010000143.1 GCA_937927525.1 uncultured Candidatus Melainabacteria bacterium | reverse complement strand
GAACAAGAACTCATTAGGCTATATGTAGAAGAGGAATTTAGCGTAGCAGAGATTGCAGAGCATTTTAATAAAAAAACAAGAAGCATAATTAGCAAATTAGTACAGCTAAAAGTTTACAAAAAACCTACAGACGATAAACCAGAAAAAAGAAGTGTTAAGGGCATGTTATTAGAATTAGAACAGACACTAGGCATTGAATTTGATGGGTTAAATTTAAATAAAAAGGCTAATTTAGAAAAAGTGGTAGAAGGCGTAAAACTTAAAATAAAGGGTAACTAGCAAATTAAAATAAAATTATATTTGCCTTTTGTTTTACTACAAGTTATATTACTTATATCAAAACAACAATTAAGATTTGTCTTACTATAAAACACAAACATACAAAAATTGAGTTAAATTTTTTCTTGCTTGTTTTCTGTAGTTTTGATACTATACCAGTTGTTGAGATTGGCTCAACACAAGACAACCAACATATAAAAGGATAAACATATGGCTAAATTTGAATATACTGATGAAATGATTTCTCATATGGAAGAGCTTTGTTCTCAAGGCGTAACAGAAGATATCATTTCCCAGCTTTGTGAGGAATTTGAATTTCCTCGCCGTAGCGTAACTGCTAAGTTGCGTAAACAAGGGTTTGATGTGCCCAATAAACCAAAAGCTGCTCCCACGTTTACGGAAGAAGAAACTGAAGAGCTTAAAGCCTTCCTAGAAGAAAATAGTGGAATGTTCACAGCAGAAGAAATTGCTGAGCAAGTATCTGGAGGCAAATTCAATGCTCGCCAGATTAATGGTAAGGCTCTTAGTCTGGAATTAACTGGCGCTATTAAGCCTGCAGAAAAGAAAGTGGCTCCACGTTCTTACACTGAGGAAGAAGAAGCTAAAATTGCTGAAATGGCTGAAAGCGGTGCCTTTATTGAGGATATTGCAGAAGCTGTTAATAAACCGGTACAAAGTATTCGCGGTAAACTGCTTTCTATGCAGCTTAAAGCTCCTCAGAGAGATAAGAAAACTACCCGTTCTGACTCCTATGAAGGTATTGAGGATATAGCTTCCACTATGACTGTAGCACAGCTTGCAGAGCACTTTGCTAAGACAGAGCGCGGAGTTAAAACTGTTCTTAGCCGTCGTGGATTGTCTGCGTCAGACTATACCCCTAAAGCTGTAAAAGAATAACTTTAGTAATGAGAATAATAAGGGCAGACTAACTTGCCCTTATATTGAGACTAAATTTGAATTCTGATTCTGCATTATTCTTATATGAACTAGACGATGATACTTTAGATTCTATTCTATCTCTTACGTTTGAAGAGCTAGATAAGTATATCTATTCTTTAATAGATAGATTTTATCCAGGCGTAACACCTGACAGTAAAATATACAAAGAGTTATCTAAAGCATATAAAGCTAGTTTTGCCTTAGAAAAAATATACAGACTTAATTCTTTGATAAATAATAACTATACTGCAATATATACTAAAACTGGCTTAGTGAGGGAAGTAGTTTTAGACATGTATGAGATAGGTAACGAAAAGGTAGTATTTAATTAAAAATTTAATTTGACTATTGATTAAATATTTGATATATTTAACCCATCATTTCAAGAATGGTGGGTTTTTTTATGGCTAAAAAAGTAATTAACGAAGAAATACCCGAAGCTAAGATTAGACAAGCTATCTGGTATTTAAAAACTGGAAAAACTAAAAAGTTTGTAACTGAGCATTTAGGAATCGCATATAATACCAAACGACTAGATAAAATTATTGACGACTTTAGAGCTAAAGAAGCTAGAGAAAAAGAATTAAAAGAAAAAGCTAAGAATAAGGCTCTAACAGAAGCAGAGAAAAAAACTATTGTTTCTTACTACCTTAACGGAGAAGCTCAAACTAATATTGCCAAAAAGTTCTATATCTCACCGCAGCGAGTTAAGTCTGTTCTTGTAGAAAAAAATGTTCCTATTCGGGCGAGAGGTAAAAATAAGCCGGCTAAAACTGAACATATTATACAAGATTTGGATGCTAAGTTCAGCCCAGGCGACAGAGCATTCTACGGGTTAGAAAATTCTTTTGCAACTATTTTAAAAATATTTGATGAAGAGTATGCAGAAACTCTTAGAAATGGTAGACAACGCTGGGTAGAGTTGCTCCCTTGGAAAGAGAGCAGTAATCACAAAGAACCTGTATTAGACGTGCATTACCAAATTTACTGGGAGCTAGAGGATGGCACTTCTTGGAAACTAGAGCCTCTAAAGAACCACGTTAAAAGAGTAGAAAATTTAATTGCAGAAACAGGTAGGGAGACCTATGAAGTGTGGGTAGATAATGACTATGCGTTCAGAAAAATATTTGTTCCTAGAGCTGAGCTTTTTCCGGTAGTACTTAAATAATGAGTGTTGATATACAGAAAATTGCTCTGCGTAGGTTGTTAACTACGCAGAGTACAGATTTTTATAATAAACTAGTCAGTAAATTTTTTAATGATACCAATCTTATTCTTTTTCGTAAAATTGTAAAGTTTTATGAAGAGAATATGCGTATTCCAACTATGCAAGAGTTTTATGAGTCCCAAAAGTCTGAAATAGTAAAAGAATATCTAGAATCTCAAATTTATAAAGAAACTCCTGAAGAAAAATATCTATCTAGCCAGTTTATTGCTGATCAGCTACAAGACTACTTCATCAGAGAAGAAACAGTTTCTTGGCTAGAAAAGTTCATGGACCAATTAGAAGTTCTAGAACGAGTAGAAATTATAGATAGCATACAAGAACATATACTAGAATTACACAAGTTCTTACCAGAAGGTGAGGAGCTTTTTGATGTTGCGACTATAGACTCTTTTTTAGGAGAAGAACAGTTTGTTATGTACTCTAGTGGTTTGTCTACAGAGTATGACGCAATTAATGGCGGTTTTGGGTTAGAAGAATTAATTATGTTTGGAGGTCGTAGAGGAAGCGGTAAGTCAATTATTACTCTGAATACGGCTAAACATCAGTTTGAGAAAAATAACAATTCAGTACTATTTATGAGTATTGAAATGCGGTATGTAGAAGTATACTACCGATTGATGAGTATGCTTTCTGGATTGCCTTTTATGAAGTTTATTAAAAATGAACTGACTCAAAATGATAAACTGCTATTAGCTAAAACAAAATTAGATACATTTTACAAGAACAGTGAAGAAACTGTCGATACTTACAACAAACTTGTAAAAACTAATGACTTAAAAGAGTTTGACTATTCTCTAAAAACTGGAAAGTTGCCTTTTAAAGATAAGAGATTTCATATTGTAGACGATGTGAGCTTATCTCTGGCAAAAATAGACCATTACCTAAACTTAATGACTAAAAAACACGACATAAAAATGTGTGTTATTGACTATCTTAATATTGTTAAGGTAGAAGATAGAATGGACTGGAAAGCTCAAATTGCTATTGCAGAACAGTTAAAAACTCTAAGTCGTAAATACAAAGTGATGATGGTGTCTCCTTATCAAATTGATGCTACAGGAGAGGCTAGATTTGCTAAAGGGGTTCTAGACTCCGCAGATAGAAGCTTTAGATTTACGCCAGCAGACCTGAATGAAGATCCTAGCATACTACCTTTTGAGATCACTAAAATACGTAACGGTAAATCCATGAAGTTTAGTGTGCACATGGAGTGGGAATGTCTTAGAATAGTTCCTGAAAGTAGTAAAGTTATAGAGGGAAAAATACTTAATAAGTACGGTAATGATTCCAAAGAACAGGTAAGAGACTTAGGATGATAGGAGTAATAGGCGATGTAATGCTGGACTTTTATATTTTTGGAAAAAGTACTAGAATGTCTCCAGAGTGTGTGACAGCACAAGTAGTTAATCCAGAAACTGTCAACTATTATCTAGGCGGAGCTGGAAACACTGCACTTAATATAAAAAATCTTGATGCAGATGTAAAGCTTTACTGTGCCTTACACAAAAAATCAAAAATGCCTAAGCTAATGTGCCAAGAAAAGCTAAAAGCAAAAGCAACCATAAATTCTAATAAAGACGTGGTAAAGAAACGAATATACAGTAATGGTAAGTATTTAGCTAGATTAGATTATGACTACGAAGTTATACACGATGAACAGTATCTAATAAATGAACTGTTCTCAGAACCCCCTAGTCTGATTGTATTAAGTGATTATAACAAAGGCACTATTAACTGTCCAGAAGCGTTAATAACTAGAGCCCAGACACACAATATTCCTGTACTAGTAGACCCTAAAAAAAAGCTAGATAGATACTCGGGAGCTTATATTCTAAAGCCTAATGCTAAAGAATTTATTGAGTGGGTGGGTGTAGAGAACGTAATCTTAGAGAATGAGTTTGTCAATAGTTTATCAAATAAATATTTGCAAAACTCTGTAGAAAAACTTAATGTACATAATTTAATTATTACCCTGGGCAAATTAGGCAGTATTTTAGTTTCTCGTACTGGAGGAGTAAAAAAGTTTAAAGCTTTTTCAGTGCCTAACACAGTAGATGTAACTGGAGCAGGCGATAGCTTTATGGCAGGTTTAGCAGTTTCTCTTCAAGAACAGTATAGTATAGCAGACTCAATACAGTTTGCAAATAAAGTAGCAGGAATAGCTGTAACAAAAAAAGGAACAACCTATGTCGAGCGTAAAGAGATTTAGTGGGTATGTAGAAAAAAAGTGGGGATATGAATATATCTTTGCTACAAATGATCTATATTGCGGAAAACTGTTACATTTTACAAAAGCAGAAAATAAATTTTCAATGCACTTTCACCGAGAAAAAGATGAGACTTGGTACGTACAAAAAGGCGGTTTTACCTTAAGACTAATAGATACTAGTAATGGTAATATCAAGGAAAAGACCTTAAAATTAGGAGATTCCATTAGAATCAAGCCTTTAACGGTGCACCAACTAATAGCGTTAGAGGATAACAGTGAAATCATAGAAGTAAGCACAGCGGACTCTATTGAAGACAATTATAGAGTGATGCCTGGAGATAGTCAAAGTGGATGATGTTGAAAAAGTTCTAACGGAGCACGGAATTTTATATGTTTTAGACCCTAACAATCCAAGTGAACTAAAAGTTAAATGTTTTAGCGGATTACACGAAGATAAAAATCCCAGTCTATCTTTGAACTTAGAAAAAGGTGTATTTAATTGTTTTTCTTGCGGTTTTAAAGGTAATATTCAATACTTTTTTGAATGTTTGGGAGTAACACAAGCACCACAAATACAAAGTAAACTAGGCTATAAAATTAAAAAACTACAGAATAAGCTGGGACTCATTAAGAATAAGGGAGAAGTTAGGCTCCCAGAAAACATTATCTCAGTAAAGCACGATTTTAAAGGTATTTCTTCAAAAACTCTAGAGGAGTTTGAAGCTTTTTTTACTGATTCTAACGGGTTCCATGACTATATCTGTATTCCAATTTATCAACATAAAAAACTAAAATTTGTTGAAGGCAGATATAGAATTCTTTCAGATGTTAGTGATAAACCTAAGTATTTAAGAAAGCCTGCGCAAGTATCGGTATCGAACATTCTATTTCCTCTAGATAAGATAGAAAATTTTACACACATAATATTAGTCGAAGGTCTTTTCGACGTATTAAAATTATATGAACTTGGATATATAAACTCTTTATGTATTTTTGGTACTCAAAACTTTACCGCCGCAAAAGCAAAATTATTAGATGAATATGGAACTAGAATGGTAACTATTTTAATGGATGGAGACAGTTCAGGTAGTTTAGCAGCTACTAAAATTCAAAAACTATTAGAACAGAGAAATATTGAATCTAAAATAGTAAATCTACCGAAAGACGTAGATCCTGGAGTTTTAAATGCTGAAACTGCTGAGTACTATCTAGGCAGTCCTAAAGATATTTTTTAATTGACTAATGGTAAAAACTAACCTATTTATAGGTTGTAACAACAGAGGATAACTATGAATAAAAAATTACTATATGTATTGCCTTCACCGCTAAAAAATGCAGTACCAACTCTTTTAAAAGACTATTCTGATGATTTACAGTTTGATGTTTCCTATTTAAGCAAAGAACCTAAGGAAAAGATCTTAAAAAAAGACATTGAAGGTTTTGACTATAAAATCTTTGATAAATATGATATTATTTGTCCCGTGGGGTCTGACTCTCTGAAATATGCTTGTGGTCTTACGGGTATTACTAAGTATAACGGCAGTGTAGTAAATGATAAGTTTATACCTATCTTAGATCCTAATATGGTATTTATTAAACCACAATATGCAGATGAATTGCACAAAGCTTTTAAAAAGATAAAAAGTATTGTTAATGGAGAACAGCCTCTGCTGTTTGACAAATACTATGAGCACTTTACTGATGAGTTAGACTTCCTACCTTATTTAAAAAAGCTGCAAGAAGCTAAAGTAATCTCTGTAGATACTGAAACAACTTCTCTATCTCCTCGAAAAGGGAATATTCTAGGTTTTGTATTTAGCACAGAACCTCATGAAGGTGTATATGTAGATGCACACATTATTGAGCATTATTATGATGAGTTTGAAGAGATATTTAAAACCACTAAATGCGTATTCCATAATGCCAAATTCGATATTCAGTTCATTAACTATGAGTACGGTTTTGAATTTCCTGACTTTGAAGATACCATGTTACTTCACTATTGTTTGGATGAAAGTGTAGGCTCTCATGGATTAAAACAGCTAGCTATGAAGTTTACTGACTTGGGTGACTATGAAAAAGAGCTAGACGACTATAAAAAGACGTGGGCCAGAAAACACAAAGTTAAGTTGGCAGACTTTAACTATGGTATGCTTCCGCCAGAAGTGTTGGGTCCATACGCAGTAAGAGACGGGGACGCTACTATGCAGCTGTACCAAAAGTTCAAGCCTTTGGTAGATAAAAACCCTCACTTTACTAAGCTATATAACAACATATTAAAACCTGCAACTCTGGCCCTTATTCACCTAGAGAGTAATGGCGGTCCTATTAGTGTAGAAATCCTGGATGAGCTAATAGAAGATTATAAGATTGATATTGAAGAAACTATGAATGAACTAGCTTTCCATCCGGCTATTCAAGAGTTCGAAGCCACTGAGGATAAAATTTTTAATCCAAACAGTGTATATCATCTTCGTCAAGTTTTGTTCGATATTCTAAAACTAAAGCCACTAAAAAGAACAGATACAGGAGCTTACAGCACTGATGCTGAAGTATTAACAGAACTGCAGCATCCTATTACCGAAGCTGTACTGGACTTGCGTAAAAAAGTTAAGCTAAGCCAGACCTACCTAAAAAATATTAGGGAAGGGTTAGACAGTGATATGATGCTTAGGTCTAGCTTTAATATCACAGGAACAACTTCAGGCAGGCTAAGTTCTAGTGGAGTTCTAAACTATCAAAATCTACCTAGAGATAAAGATTCTGGCATTAAAAAAGTATTTAAAGCTAGAGACGGTTACAGTATTGTGCAAGCAGACTTGGGAACCGCAGAAGTGTATGTAGCTGCAGCACTAAGCAATGATAAGTTTTTACAAAAAGCCTTTATTGAAAAGTTAGACTTTCACTCTTACGTAGCGAAGAATATGTTTAAGCTAAAGTGTGCAGTTAATGAAGTAAAAGACTTGTATCCAGACTTGAGACAATACTCTAAAGCTATCACCTTCGGGATTAACGTATAAAGGTTCCGATTAGTAGTAATACTATCTCAGGTGAATAAATATAGAGATTAACCCGCTCAATTGCTGGAACGCTTTAAAATGCCGATCAGCAGCCAGAATAAATAGGGATATTTATAAATGGTTCAGAGACTGACAAAGTATCTAGAACAGATATTGTTGCGATGAGTAAAATCATAATACGGCGGGAACCCTTCTTAGTATTATCCATCCTCTTAGAACTAGATAAGACAACGTAGAAGGGTTAAGGTATAGTCCACACTATTATGAAAATAATAGATAATGTGTTTATATGGTGCTGGGCCTTCTAAAATTGCAGAAACAGCTAATATTACCCAAGCAGAAGCTAAAGACTTTATTACTAAGTATTTTAACGAAGCGAATAATTTGCGTAAGTGGATTGATGCGTGTTTATCTACTATCGAATCTAGCTATTTTATTTATAGTGCTTTTGGTAGAAAAAGAAGACTTCCAGAGGTACAGTCAGCAAATAGAGGCGTAGCTACGCACGCTTCCAGAAGTGGTCTGAACTTCTTAATTCAAAGTGTTGCAAGCGATATTAATATTATGGGGCTGGTAGATACTGTGAGTTGGGTAAAAGAAAATAACTTAGAAAAAGATGTACGTATTTTTGCTACAGTACACGACTCTGTCGTGGCTGAAGTAAAAAATGAATTTTTACCTCTCTACGCTAAAACTTTGACAGCTAATCTGCAAAAAGATAGAGGAGTATACATTCCTCAGTGCCCTATTGTAGTAGATGTAGAGGTAGGACCTTCTTGGGGTGAATTATCTTCTTATGCATTTGAAGAGTAAGTTCTACGGCATTAAATTTCCTGCTTTTGGGCTTCTAGAACCTCCTTTTAACTATCGAGTTAATACGGAGACAATAGAAGTCCAAAAGAAAGAGTTTGGTAAATATTTCTTTGTAGACAGGTTTGACCAAGATAAAAATATTCTACAAAGATATTTACAAGTAAAAGAAGAAGATTATAGCTTTGATGTAACTTGTCTCAATATGTCTCAGCTTATCACTAAAGAAGTAAAATGGATTATTGATGCTAATTTCAAAATATACAACCTATCAAAAAAACAAGAGTTTAAAGCTAGAAATGTAAAAATTAGAAAAATTAGAAGGAATGTGTTTTGGGTGCATACAGTTAGTTACCCATTCAAAATACGTAGAGGAATGATAGACCTAAAAGAATTATTAGATCAATGGGTTACTATAGTTTATATAGACAATATGTGGCATCTGTATAAATTTACTCCTTTTAAGTCTGATATAGAGTCTATAAAACTATGACATGACGAATGAGTTAAAATATACACTAAAAAAAGCAACAATATCAGATAAGATTTACTTTTATCAAGACGACATTATAGATGTTTCTTTTGGTCACTTTAGATATGTGCTTTTTAACTACAATCTAGGAGATAGATTTTATTCAACCTTAGAAATAGAAGATGAAGATTCTGGACTATGTTCTGTTCCTAGCGGCTCTTGGCATAAACTAAACATATTAGAACTAGAAGACAAACGATATGTAAGTCCTGAGTACGATTGGGATTTTAAAGGGAGCTTAAGACCTAACCAACAGCTTATAGCCGACAAAATATATAGTAATAATAAGTTGTATAGTGGGCTTATACAAGCCCCTTGTGGTTTTGGAAAAAGTTTTTTAGGAGGCTACTTAATAGCTAAAAATAAGAAAACTACTGTAATAATATGCCACACCAAGTTATTAGCAGAACAATGGTTTAATTTGTTAAAAGAGGTAATTCCTACAGCAGAAATAGGTTTTATAGGTGATGGGAAAGAAATTATAAAACCTGTAACGATTGCAATTTATAAAAGCTTACTTACTAGATTATCAAAAATTGACGATACCTTTGAAACAATTATAGTGGATGAATGCCTAGACTACGAAACATATATAAAAACCAGAAACGGTCCTATGAAAATTGGAGTTATAGTAAACAATAAACTTCCAGTAGAGGTTGAGTCTTGGAATACTGAAAGTAACTGTTTTGAGTATAAAAAAGTTTATAACTGGTTTAAAAATAATCAAATTGATAATTTCATAAAAATAAATACAACCCCTAGAGGATCTATAAGCTGTACTAAAAATCACACTATTTATACTTATGATGTTTTAAAAGATAGTATAGAACGTAAATTAGCTGAAAATATTGAAATAGGTGATAATTTAGTTTGTTCTCCTTCTCAAGGAAAAACAGTTAGTACACTAAATAAAGGCGCAATAAAGCCTTTTTCTATAAGAAAAGTAACTAGTATAGAAACAAAAAAACCCACTGGAGGTTTTAGATATAATATAAGTGTTGAGGACAACCATAACTACAGTACTATTACCTCTTTAGTAGGCAATTGTCACTTGTCTCCCGCTGATACTTTTAGTCGAGTAGTTAACGGTATAAACGCAAAAACTAAAATAGGATTAAGCGCTACCCCAGTTCGTAAAGATGGGTTGCACGTAATTTTACCAGACTATTTTGGACCAAATAGGTTAATTGCTATAGATGACAGTAAGCTAAGTGCGTCTGTTGAAGTAGTAAAAACTGATATACCATTTAGAATTATAAACCCAAATAGAGACTGGTCTAGGCAGCTAAACGTACTAGCTAAAAATACTAAATATTTAGATCTAATAGCCCAAATAGCTAATGATAAAATTGCTCACGGAAGATGTACACTTATTTTGAGTGAACGCATAGAAATGCTTGAAGAGCTTAAAACTAGAATACCGGGCAGTGTGCTGTTAGTAGGCGCAACAAAAAATACAAATAGAGAAGATATACTAGCCAATGCAGGAAATAAATATTCTGCTATACTCTCTACTCGTATATTTGATGAAGGTATTAGTTGTCACAGACTGGATACTCTCATACTTACC
>CALBDR010000142.1 GCA_937927525.1 uncultured Candidatus Melainabacteria bacterium | reverse complement strand
CAAATGGATTTTTGTTCGACATAATTGTGTCTCCTGTGTGTGTATGTGTCCAAAATGGACTTATGTTTAGCGTGAGCGTTTCCAAAACTACATAGGATTATCATTAAGAATATCCCTGCGTTGAATTACTCACGCTCCTTTTTGTTGATATCGCTCATAATTTTATTAACGATATCTCCATACGACATATGCCTATAGTCCGAGTTATTAGACTTTAGATAATGTGCCGTCTCCATTGCCGCCTGTAATTGGCGAGCTTCTACAAACGAATCATAGATCCGAGTGAAGAATTTAGTTACCTTCTTCAGTGAGGAAGGAGGTGTTGTCAGTTTGACGATTTGTGTTGTCATGTGTGACTCCTCGTGCGTTTGAATTAATTTCAATTTGACGAGGACGCATTTCTTCTGGGACGATAACTTCTAGTTTAATAGCAAGTATACCATCTATCAGATCTGCTCCAGCTACTTGTACATACTCGGACAGCCGGAATGTTCTATTGAACTTACGAGCTGAGATACCTTTGTGTAGATACTCTCTGCCCCGGTTTTGATGCTCTCCGCTCACTGTAAGTGATCTATCTTTAACTTCGATAGTCAGCTCGTCTTGAGCAAAACCAGCAACAGCTAACTCAATAAGATAGTTTTGGTCATCCACTTTAACAATGTTGTGAGGTGGATAATTGTCTTGTGCTTGTTTTGCAACTCGGTCTAGTTCATCGAAAAGATGATCGAAACCAACAAACGCTGAACGCGGAAAGAGATTGTGGACATTTAAGCCTGTCATAAAGACCTCCTAGTTAAAGCAAGGTTAGTTTGTACAATGGACCCACATACGCGGCATCCGGTTTATTTATCTGTCAGATACAAATATGTCTGCAGATAGAATTTAAATTTTTGTGGTTGATGTACAGGATCTGGTAGACTCCCAAACATCTCTAACATTTTTTCGTAGATTTCGTAACTATTCATTATTTAAAAATTTTTCTCTATATTGATCACCGGTGTAACAACCACCGTAAAATATTAACCCATCAAAGCTAACAAACTCAAACTCGTAGTTGCTATCAACAACATCTATACCTGTACCATCATCTGCTACGGCATTTACGAACTCTTCACACTGTTCGTGAGTATCAAATGCTCTTTCACTAAACTCAGGACCTGTTCTCACAGAACCATCTAACATTGCAGTGAAGAACACTAAAGCAATACTACTCATTTTCCCACTGTGCTTTCAATCGTGTCGCCTCATCTCCAGTCATCACTACTTGAGATCGTGCAACACTTCCATCTTGCAATACTTCTTGAACAACAAACTTGTCGGCAGCTTCAGCAACTTCACTTAAGAACTTACTGATAGTTACCGTTTTCTTCCGATGTTGTACTTCGCTTCCAAATTCCATTCATCTTTCTCCTTGTGAGGTAAGATCTTTATTTGTGACAAAGGTGAGATAGGCTCTGCGCTTTTACTTTCGTCGACGAGCTCTATCAGACCCCACTCTGCCAATAAGTTGGCAATAGTGTTTCGTCTACCTTTATCAGCGTCATCAAAGTTAGTAGGTTTACCATCTAAGGCAAACAACTCTTTGAAATGAACAATGTAGTATTTTCCCTGCTTATGCAGGATATGACAACTCTGAAATAGAGTTTTATCTTTTCTTGAGGCAATGCCAATCCGAGTCAGTGTTTCCCTGACTTTCAAAAAATCATCTTGATTGTTGAGAACCACTTCAACCATGCTATTGAGTTCCACCGTCATTACGTCCACCCTTATTGAACGAGCTTTTTATTGTTGTTATCTGATCGTGTGAAAGTAAGTCGATGATCTGGTGGGCTTTGTCATAACTGTATCCAAAGTATTCCATGACAGCAGTCAAATCATCATCTTGTTCACGTTTATGCCATTTACTATAGCGTTTTCTTTTTCTTACACTATTTAGTAAAAAGTCATACTGGAGCTTTTTATCCAGATGATGACGCTGGTTCATCTCATTGACGAGCTTGATAGTGTCAATGAAATACGATAGACCTTTGTTGACTACAAAAGGAGTATACTTCTTCTCATCCTCCTCGGTGAGCATGA
>CALBDR010000141.1 GCA_937927525.1 uncultured Candidatus Melainabacteria bacterium | reverse complement strand
AGCTATGCTTAATGGAACACCTTGGGCATCTACTCCTGTAGCTGGTGCTGAAGTATTAAAGGACCATGGCTTTGTATACAACTCTCTTCCGGAGCTTATGGAGTATGTTGAGAAGGGCGAATATATCAAAGGCGACAAGCAGTTTGTTATTGATAACCACTTAACTGATACAACTGTTAAGCAGATATTGGATGTTATAAAATGAAACTAGTAATTTATTCTGATGATGAGAGACATCGCAAACCAATTGAGGTATCAGCAAAGAAGTTTGGTTTTGATCTTCACATAGCAACTGGTAAGTATCGTTGGTACAAAGATCTTGAAACTAGAACACGTAAGACGCTTGAGGTATTGGAAACATTTGATCCAGACGAGTTAGTAGTAGTAACTGACGGTCATGATGTCTTTGTAAATAACACTGCGGATGAATTTAAAAAGGCTTATAAACAACACTATGATGGTAAAATTGTTTTCCAATCTGAGCACCAGAATTGGCCAGATCCTCGACTTAAGGAAAAATGCCTTGAGAAGTTTACTGACCCTTACGGCTATAGTTTTCTTTGTTTCGGGATGCATGCTGGCACTGCTGGTCAGCTTGTAGAACTCTATCGCAAAGGATTGTGGCTTGGGCAAGTGGATGATGAGCTCAAACAAATTAATCCACATCTTCACTGGTCGTTTGATGACCAATTGTTTGCTGTCATTCAATATCTACAAAGAGATGATATTGTAATTGATGCAGGCTGTTATCTTTGTCAATCTCTACAAGGTCCAGCTCTAAACAGCGGTGATGTAATATTCTATAAAGAGTCAATAAATAACATTACCAAACGAACACGTCCTGTCTTTGTTCATGGACATGGTAATGTTCAAATCAAAAAGATTTATGATCAGATTGTAGAACGATATGGATATGCCTAGTCACTTTTTTGTTTTTGGATTACAAAAGTCAGGAACAAAATACTTTAAGAAACTGTTAGAGGTTAACACCAATCTAAAGTTTAAGACTGAGTATGTGTGGAAGCATACTATGAATCCAATGGACTTTTATGACGATGATGTTGAGAAGTTTTGGATTACCAAGTCT
The DNA here is from genome assembly GCA_937927525.1 of uncultured Candidatus Melainabacteria bacterium. Classification (GTDB taxonomy): domain Bacteria; phylum Cyanobacteriota; class Vampirovibrionia; order LMEP-6097; family LMEP-6097; genus DT-14. Next base: position 1,559 of record CALBDR010000141.1, on the reverse strand, counting down.
CCATACAACTGGGCTAGATCAGTAATCAAAAGACATAGAGTAGACATTCTTCAAAAGTATAGGAGATACAATCTGAAAGAAGAATCAGGTATGGTAGTGAGAGGGATCAATGTAAAGAATCTGATGACCCTCTACAATCACTACCATACAATGCTTATCAATACAGAAATGGAAAACGTAAAGTATGAAGAGTTGCTTAAAGACAACTTTACATACTTTAAGAGTCTTTATCAGAAAAAAAATTACGAGGTAAAGATTCCTCCGGTTCAAGATGTAAGTACATCGAAGTTCTATATTGAGGAAGAGACTAAAGCAGAATATCTTAGCCAGCCTAGATCTAACGATCCTTTGATTGTCGAAATCAATAAATATGTTGATAGGGATCTGATAAATCGACTAGGTTATAAGGTAGCATAATGGCTAAGAAAGACAAAGAGAAAAAAGCAACTGGTAAGAAGATTAGTCCTAAGGTTCTTGCTACTATCAAGGACAAGCTCACAGTACTTGGCAGCTTCAAGGACCAGGTCGACACTAAGCCACAGTATTTGGTTAGACTCAAGTTAGACGAATCTAATCGTAATACTGCAGTTATCTCTTTTGGAAGAATGAATCCTCCTACAATTGGACACCAAAAGCTCGTTGATAAGGTCAAGCAAGTAGCTAGATTAAAAAATGGTAAGCCTATGGTCTTCCTTTCCCACACACAAGATTCAAAAAAGAATCCTCTCAGTTACTCAGATAAAATTAAGTTTGCTAGAGTTGCGTTTGGCAGAGATGTTATCACCCCATCAAGTTCTAAGACAATCATCGATATTGCCAAGCAGCTCGAAAACAATTACGATAACTTAGTAATGGTTGTAGGCGACGATAGAGTTAGAGAGTTTGATAGTCTTCTTAATAAGTATAATGGTAAAGACTACTCGTTTGAAACAATTGAAATTGTTTCTGCTGGTACCAGAGATCCAGATTCCAGTGACGTATCTGGCATGTCTGCATCGAAGATGAGAGACTTTGTGTCTAATGATGATATCGATTCCTTTAGAGCTGGATTGCCGTCTAAGTTGAAATCACAATACAAGCGTATATACAGTATTCTAAAAAAAACATTAGTTGAAGCAGCCCCTAAGCCTTCTACTATCAAGGGTAGAGACACCGGTAGATTACTTGCAAGCTCCAGAGCTATGAAGGGTGCAGCTGGAACTCGAGTGAGAAACAACGATCCTGAGTCTAATGTAAACAGAACTCCTGATGCTGGCGAGACAAACTATAAAGCTGAGTTAATGGGCTATGCCAAAGCTCAAGGTATTAACGCTCAATCTCTTGGTATGAAGCCAATGCATATGATGACGGCTTCTGAATTAATTTCCTTGATTCAAAGAGCAGGTCACAACGTTCCTACTGCTGCCGCAAGCTATGCTCCTCAGATGAAGAGTATGTTGCTCAGACAGCAACTTCCGACAGGAAAGAAACTTAAGTATGCTTAAGTTTAAAGAATTTCTCGAAGAAGGCAAAGGACCTAAGCAAGACAAGTATCATGCTGGTCTTTCTAAGTCTACCAA
>CALBDR010000140.1 GCA_937927525.1 uncultured Candidatus Melainabacteria bacterium | reverse complement strand
TCTTTTGTGCCTGGGTAACCGACATTTTTGTCTAAGAATAAAGTTCCTAAACTTACTAAATTGACTAAGCCCCATTTAAACCAATTAACTTTATCCTTTTCTAAGCCATATATATTTTTTTGGATATATTTAATTATTGGAGATATGTTTTTTTTATAAAATTCAGGTATTTGTTTGGGGAGGTATGAATTTTGTGAGTGCTTGTATTCATAATTAGTTCCAGCAAGCATAGCTTTATGTAAGAGCATATATATGAATGAGGAACTATATGCTGCATTTGCAGCTCCAATTTTATTCCCAAATAGTTTTACACCTATTATTTGTGCACATTTTTGAAGTGCAGCAGGTGCAAATTGACTTTCAAAAGTATCACTTGCCTTTTGAGCAAAGTTTTGTAGATTATTTTGATCAGCTTTCTCTACGTCATAAGCTGTACAGGCTACTATCTGTCCTGCTTGGGCAACACTTAGTGCCATTCCTGTATTTGCAAGAACAGTTGCAATTCCCACAGCTAATGATTTTACAATAAATAAACTTGAGTGATTTCTTGATTGTTGTTAAAGTTTCCCTGTAATGAAAATTAAACCATATATTAAATACATAGCAGCTTTAGTATGGTTATTATTAATCTCCATTATTTTATTTTTATTATTACAATACCAATATAAAAGCTCTACTGAGCCAATTTCTAAAATATCTACTCTATCCTCTTATGAACTTTTAAGTAATAAATTTCAGCTCGAAAAAAGCACTGATAAGCTTTTTATTTTTCTGCATTCTGGCTGTGTATGTTCTGAAGCTAGTTTGGATGAGCTTATGAAAATCATGACTAATTTAAAGGAAAAGCCTGATTTATATTTTGTCTTTGTTTTTGGATGTTCTTTACACTAATAATTCTGTGTATAAAGAGTTTATGAGCTCAGCTACTACTCTTGATGAAGAATCAATAACGCTTTATAGAGAGAAGTAACTACAGAATCATCGGCAAACAGATTCTTTATTTATCTATGTTCTTACCTTTCAATTTGTTTTTGCAAATCTAGCTGTTTGGCTAATTTCACCAAGAACTTGGATTGGTGCTACAAGTGAGATTCACATTTTGAAGATATCTTTTTATTTATATTTATTGAAAAGCGAAAGATGAACTCCTAACTCTGTGTGTGAGAGAATTTGAGTTGAAGAATTTCAATAAAAAAATTGAGAAAGAAGTTGAGGAAAAGACCAAGGATCTAAAAGAGCAAAGTTTAAAATTACAAGCTTCTAATGAAGAGCTAAGTCAGTTTGCATATATAGCTTCGCATGATCTTAGAGAACCACTCAGAGGAATAAATAATCAAACTAGTTTTATTGTTGAAGATTATTCAGATAAATTAGATGAATACGCACTCAAAAAATTAGCTAGAGTTCAGTTTTTTAGCACAAAGAATTGAAAAATTCCTAGATGATTTGCTTTTCTACTCTAGAGTTTCTAGGATTGATTTATCTTTTGATGCTGTTGATATTAATTCTGTTATTGATGATATAAAGCTATCTTTAGAACATAAACTAGAAACTAATGAATGTGTTATTGATGTTCATAGAGCTTTACCTGTAGTCAATTGTGATAAAGCTAGAATTAGTGAGATATTTAGAAATTTAATTGAAAATGCTTTTAAATATAATGATAAAGATCAGAAAATTGTAGAAATTGGTTTTTGTAAAAAAAATGAATTGGATAAGAGTTCATTTACTACAGATATCTTTGATATTATCTCTGATAATGAAGTGCTCTTTTACGTAAAGGATAATGGTATAGGCATTTGTGAAGATGATTACAGAAAAGTTTTTCAAATTTTCACGAGGTTACATAAAAAAGAACAATTTGGTGGTGGTTCTGGGTCTGGTTTGACTTTAGTTAAAAAAATAATTGAAAGACATGATGGAGCTATCAGGATTGATTCTAAGCATGGTGAGTCTATTACTTTTTATTTTCATTTAAATGAAAATTCAAGACTGAGTTTGCCTCATGGCTAATTTGTTCATGGATATCGCTGTTATAACTCTTAACAATATAAAATGAATGTTTGAGTTTATTAAAGTCTTTTATTATAATTTTAGCCTTTTCGCTATCAGTTAAGTCTCTGTGCTGTATTAAAAGCTCTGTAATGATTTCATTAAGTTCAAACGAGTTTATTGAATTAAGCTTTAGGACTTCAACAAAGTTGTTATTCACTTTTTCATTTATGTCGCCTTTTTCATTAAGTACTATGGCTATACCACCTGTCATACCAGCCCCAAAATTATTTCCAATCTCTCCTAATATAAGAATTAATCCACCAGTCATATATTCACAACCATGATCTCCAAGTCCTTCGATGACTGCTTGTGCACCTGAATTCCTAATAGCAAATCTCTCACCAGCTTTAGCGTTTGCAAATAATTTACCTTTGATGGCTCCATAAAGACATGTGTTCCCCATTGCGTAAGAGGAAGATGAAGGAAACTTACTGTTTCTAGGTGATTTGATTATAATTTTGCCACCTGATAAGCTTTTCCCGACATAATCATTTGCGATGCCTTCTAAGAATATACTTATACCTTCGATTAAAAATGAACCAAAACTTTGTCCAGCATAGCCTTTGAAATTTAGATCTATTTGTTTTTCAGCTATTAGCTTTTTTTGATAGTTACTTAATAGATAATAGTTAAGTGCAGATGCTACAGATCTATCTGTGTTAGAGATGTTATAGCTGAGCTTTATGTAATCTTTAAAGGCGATTTGGCTACTTACGTCATTAATTAGTGTTTTAGTAAGTATTGATTTATCGTTACATGGGTTATCAATAATATAATTATCATATGATGATTTATCTTCAGGAAAACTCAGTAAGCTTTCTATGTTAATTTGAGATTGCTTTTTGCTTAAGTTCTCTACTTTCTTAAGTAAGTCAGTTCTACCAATGATTTCAGAAATGGATTTAAGTCCTAGTGATGCTAAAATCTCTCTAATTTCTTTTGCGATAAAATACATGTAGTTTACTACATCTTTACTTACTCCTTTGAAATATTTTTTCCTTAAATCTTCTTTTTGTGTTGCAATTCCGGTAGGACAAGTGTTTAAATGACAAACTCTTAAATATTTACAGCCTAAACTTATTAATATATTGGTTCCGAAGCCATATATTTCAGCTCCTAATATGGCAGCTTTAATAACATCTAAACCAGTTTTCATACCGCCATCAACTTGGAGGCTAACTTTATTTCTTAGATTGTTCTCTAAAAGTAGTTTGTGAGTTTCTGCTAAACCGTATTCCCAAGGTAAGCCAGCATAGCGAATAGATGTAAGTGGGCTTGCTCCAGTTCCACCATCTGCTCCTGCTATTGTAATATTGTCTGCATAAGCTTTTGCAACTCCACAAGCTACTGTTGCTGTATTTGATGATGATACTAATTTTACTGATATTTCTGCTTTAGGATTAATTTGCTTTAAATCAAATATTAGCTGGGCTAGGTCTTCAATAGAATAAATGTCATGATGTGGTGGAGGGGAAATTAAAGTAGTTCCTTCCTTAGTACATCTAAGTTTCGCTATTAGCTCATTAACCTTGAAACCAGGCAACTGACCACCTTCTCCAGGTTTTGCTCCTTGAGCTATTTTGATTTGAATTGCTTCAGCGCTAATTAAGTATTCAGCATCAACTCCAAATCTCCCTGAGGCAACTTGTTTTATTTTTGAGTTTTTAATAGTACCGAATCTAGATTTATCTTCACCCCCTTCACCTGAATTAGATCTAGCATTTATTTTATTCATTGCTTCTGAGATAGCTTCATGTGCTTCAGGTGAGATTGCGCCTAATGACATAGCAGATACCGTAAATCTCTTAACTATTTCACTACTATCTTCTACTTCATCAATAGAAATGGGCTCTCTAAGGTGAGCTAGTTCTAGCATGTCTCGTAATGAAATTATATTGCGATTGTTAACTAAGTTTTTGTATTGATTATATTTCTCAAGAGAGTTCTCTCGCACTGCTTCTTGCAATAAATTAACTTGTTCAGGAATATAAGCATGGTCTTCACCATCTTTACGATATTTGATTATTCCAGGTATTTCAACCTCATTGTTTATATCCCAAGCGAATAAAGACTGGCTTTTTAATTCCTCTTCAAAATCCTTAATACTCATACCACCTATTAGTGAATGATTTTTAATGAAAATGTGTTCGCAAAAATCTTTACCTAAGCCAAATATATCAAATAATGCTGAACCTCTATAGCTCTTGACAATAGAAATTCCCATCTTTGACATTATTTTTAACAAACCTTGTTCAATTCCATATTGATAATTTCGCATTTTATGTTCAATTTCTTGTATCTCTTGATTAGCATTGATTTTTCTTATTATTTGATAACTTAAATAAGGATATATTGCTGTTGCACCAAATGCCACAAATACTGCAAATTGATGAGGGTCTCTAGCATGAGCAGTTTCAATAAGTATATTTATTTTTGAACGCAAACCTTTTTCAGTTAACAAGTAATTTATGCTTGCTAAAGCAAGTAAAGGATGAATAAGGTAGTGTTTGTCTTTGATTCCAGTGTCAGTCAAAATGATTAATTCTTTACCGGAGTTAACTTGGTCTAAGACTAGATTCTTAAGCTTTTCAATACTTATAAGCAAGTCTTGATCCATAGGGATATTAAGATCTTGTCTACAAATTTTGTTATGTTTTAGCTCTATGATTTCTTGTAATTTTTTCTGGTCAATTACAGGGCTTTTTAATTTCAATCTATATTGAACTTTACCAAAGTCTGTGAATATATTCTGAGCTGGACCAATAAAGGTCTCCAAACTCATAACATTTTTTTCTCTTATCGAATCTATAGCTGGGTTTGTGACCTGGGCAAATCTTTGTCTGAAGTAATCAAACAGATTTCTTCTTTTTGAAGATAGAGCAGCTAAAGCTGCATCATCACCCATCGATGAAATGGCTTCACTTGAATTATTAGCTAGTGGTGGGAAAGTATTTTTTATTTCTTCTAGGCTTATTTGAAAGTATTTATAGTAAGTTTTGATGTTCTCAAAGATATTTTTTTCAAGGGCAAAGTTGTCTTCGTAATTAATACTTAGAGGTGAGATGATTTGTTTTGTCCCATCTTCAATTAATTTTTGGTAATTAAATTTGTGAGAAATCTTTCTTTCAATTTCTTGATTATTTGTAATTCTTTTAGTTTCAAATTCAAAAGAAATTGTTTCACCTGGATTGAGTTTTCCATGTTCAATAATGTCTTTTAAGTCATAATCAATGATTCCAATTTCCGAACCAATTAAAAACTCATTTCTATTTGTAATGCAATACCTTGCTGGTCTTAAACCATTTCTATCTAAACTACAAATAGCCTCAGTATTATTAAAGGCTACTATGGCAGCTGGTCCGTCCCAAGGCTCCATAAAGTGAGAGAAATACTCATACATACTTTTTAGTTCTTGACTGTAATTTGGGTTTTTTTGATAAGCAGGAGGCATTACCAATTTTACTGCTGTATTTAGGTCTATTCCTCCGAGATTTAGAATTTCTAAAAGGTTATCAAGGCTCATTGAGTCAGAACCATTTTGATTAATTAATTCACGTATATCTGCCAGCTCTTTTAAATTTTCGTTTAAGAGTTCTTTGCTTCTTGCGAGTGACCAATTCCTGTTCCCGTCGATGGTATTAATTTCTCCATTATGGGCTAGCATTCTAAATGGTTGTGCAAGTTTCCATTCTGGATATGTATTTGTTGAGAACCTTTGGTGAAACAAGCATATGGAACTTTTTAGTTTTCCTTCTTTTAAGTCAGGGTAAAAGTTTGCTAAATTTTCTGTGCTTACTAAAGCTTTATATGAGATAGCGTATGTTGAAAAACTTGCACAGTAGAAGTTTTCTATTATAGATTTTTTTCTATGTAGTTCTTCAACAGTCTTTCTGATTTTTAGTAACTCTAAATTTATTTCTAGGTCATCTTGTTTCTCAAGGTAATCTAAATTTACATAGACTTGAATTATTTTAGGCAAGTCTTTTAATGCTTGGTGACCGCAATACTCAGGTTTGATAGGTACTTCACGAATAGAAAAAATCCCTATCTTATTTTTTTCTAACTCTTGATTAAAAATATTAAGTGATTCATCATATTTTTCTTTGTCTGGGTTTAAATATAGGACAGCTATTGCAAATTTTTCTGGGACAACTATATTTTCAGTGTCTATTAAACTTAAGATAGAATTCTTATCCATCTTAAATAAAACTCCACAACCATCTGAGCTTTTGCCATCAGCAGCTACTGTTCCTCTATGTGAAAGCTTTTTTAAACCATGAATTGATTTTTGAATTATTTCTTCAGATGCATCTCCATTTAAGTTTGCTAGCATGGCAAAACCACAACTATCTTGAAATTTAGGTTTAATAGATTGCATTCTGGTATATATACATCAAAGCTATCATATATGTTCACTAGTATCAAGCATTGAAATACTGCTAATAGCTTATGGAGTATTTAGTACCTAATGTGAATAAACTAATTAATGACTTTTAACTCATTATTTATTGGTAGAAAAGGAATTAATGCGCATCAAACTGCGATTAATACTACTACTAATAATATTGCTAATGTTAATTCTATAGCATTTAAAAGGTCTTCCGTAGGTTTTGAATCTACTCTTACGAATACTCACTCTATAGGTTCAGCTGCTAATGGTCAATTAGGCTCTACAAACCCTAAAACTTTAGGCACTGGAGTTGTTGCTGCTAATATTAATACTAATTTTGAGCAAGGAAGTTTAAGGAATGTTCATGAGCAATCAAAGCTTGCTCTAGAAGGTGCGGGATTTTTTGCTTTAAGTGATACTGGAGATATAGAAAACGGTCAAGTACAAGATCTAGTTTATACTAGGGATGGTAATTTCTCAGTTGATGCAGTGGGAAATATCGTTAATGACCAAGGTAAATTCGTTATGGGGGTAATGTTTTATAACGAAAATACTGAGGAAATGAAATCGATTAATTCTCCTGATTATACTACTATAAATTATATTAGCGAGCAGGCTATAGGTTCTTTTATAGAAGAGCAAAAGACTCCATCTTTTTCAATAAACAGTATTGGATCTGCGGATATTGATGTCACTAAAATCGCTGAACTAAGTGTTAGATCTGGGTTTCTTGATAAATCCGTATCTATCAGTGATGGTGATTTGGATTTTAGTTTTGATGGTAGTTTTATGAATATGACTTTCACTGAGACTAGTGGAGATATTGAACCACCACTGGATACTTTTTCTGTTTCAGTAGACACTAATATTGCTTTTGAAAATAAAGTTCAGACTTTTGAGTTGAAAAATGAAAATGGTCAGTTATTGCAATTACGAATGAGGGTCAAGCCTGAAGTTAATAAATTAGATGAAGTTTTAACGGGTTTTATCTTTGATAAAGATTTGAATTTGGGTAGTTCTTTAAGCTTTGATTCTGCTGAAAATTCCAGCACGACACAGGTCGGTAATAGTGTTACTCTGGCTAATGATGATTTACCTTATATTACTTCTAGTGATATGAGTAGTCTTTTAGCACCCATGAGGATGCCACCAATTTTTTATTCTCCTGATCCTAATAGTGAGATTTCTTTATCAAAGTATGCGATTGGAATAGACGGAACTTTGGAGATTGAAGGTAAAAGTGCTTTAGGTGGACGTATGGCTATAGGTAAAATTTTGCTTTCTAACTTCAATAATTTAGAAGCTTTAGTTAATACTGGAAATGGTCAGTATCGTGCTTCTTCTAACTCTGGATCTGCTAGTTTGCAAGTTATTGGTGGTCCAAGTAGTAATCCTAATTTAAAACTCGAGTCTACAAGAATAATTTCTAGTACTCTTGAGTTCTCTAATGTTGATGTAGGAAATGAATTAACTAAAATGATTTCTTATCAAAGAGGTTTACAGGGGAGTGCAAGGGTTGTTACTGTTGCTGATGAATTAATGCAAGTATTATTACAGCTTTAAATGCTTTGCAAAGTATCTCTGTATGATGATTCTAGCTGTCCACAGGCAGCTTTGATGTCATGTCCTTTTTCTTGTCTTACTGTAACAGTTTTACCTCTGCTATGTTGTTTGACGAGTTCAGCAAAGTTGTTAATTCGTTTATCATCAGGTCTTAGGAAGATAGTGTCTGAGCAGCTTTGGTTATACGGGATTAGATTAATGTTACAGTGAAGGTTTGAGACCAATTCTCCTAATCGTTTAGCTTTTTCATCACTATCATTCAGGTTTTTCAGAAGAACGTATTCTATGGTTACTCGCCTATTAGTAGACTTTACATATTTTCTCAATGATTCCATTAATGGAGCTATTTTCCACTTTTTATTTATTGGAACTAGAAAATCTCTATCATTGTCATCTGGGTCATGAAGAGATAATGCTAGGGTTAATTGGATTTTTTCCTCTGCAAGCTTATCAATTTGTGGTATCACACCACTGGTTGATATTGTTATGTGCCTTGCACCGATCCCTATAAGTTCTCTTAGTTTTTGAGTGGCACTAACTACTGATTTATAGTTATTTAGAGGTTCACCTTGCCCCATGAATACTATATTTGAAATCCTTTCTTGTTCAAGGTTCTGGATGAATTGAACTTGTTCTAATATCTCATCATCTCTCAAATTTTTCTTGAAACCGAGTGTTCCTGTGGAACAGAAAGGACATTTAACGGCACAGCCTATTTGAGAACTTATACAAGCGGTAAGTCTTTCAGTTCCTTCAAAATACATTAAAACTGATTCGACGAGGCTACCATCTTCTAGTGCAAATAAATATTTTTTAGTTCCATCAGAGCTCACTTGTCTTTCTATTAAAGTAAGGCTTCCTATGGAATAATTCTTCTCCAACTCTTCTTGAAAACTTTTAGGTAGATCAGACATTTCATGAAAGCTTTTTGCTGACTTTATATATATCCAATTGAAAATTTGCTTGGCTCTAAACTTATTATGTCCCAAGGAAACTATAATGTCACTTATTTGATCAAGATCTTTGCCAAAAATATTTAATTTAGCCTGTTTTTCAGTCACTAGATTAATATAACATTAATTGATCATATTAGTAAATACAAAAAAATACAAGGAGCTACGTAAGATTATTTCTGTATCAAAAACGTGCCTTCCAAATTCTGAGTAACATATCCAAAACCTTAAATTATGGTCCGCAGCTCCATTGCTTAACAATTAATTTAACAAATAATAAGGCTATTTTTATCATTCTTTTGAATGGTTTTGTGGAAAATGATTCGAAAATGAAAATATTTTAAATTCTTAATACTATTGACTGATTTCATTATTTATTAATATTTGTGTACAATCATAACTAAGTTGGTAAAGTTAATAGGAGGAAATCTATGTCACTGTTTGTGTGTTATTTAATATTCAAGCTGTTCAAGAAAAGATCAGAAGCATCAAGACTTTAATTTTATTTTATGTTAATATTTGAAATAGTATAAATAAATTGGTTGTGTGTTAATGGTTAGTTTTCTAGAGGAGATTAATGATATTTTATCTGATGATAGTTGTATGAAATCAACTGCATCAATGAAAGATTATTTTTTGAATTTTCCAGATGATGATAATATTTTAGATTGTATAAATCTACTAAAACCACTTATTCATGGTGTATCAGATTCAATATTAATTTTAGATACGAATTTGTCAATATTGTATAGCAACTCGCCTGCAAAATTGTTTCTTCAAACGAGAACAAAAATTCTTTTTAATGGTCATGAATATGATTTTGCGGTCTTTATAGAGAAGGTAGTAATGTCTTCTTCACTTTCATATATTTTTCAAAATATAAAAATTATAGTAAAGCATAATATAAGTCATTATCATAAATTAAGCTTTGATTTTTTACCTTTTGTTGCAAACCATAATGTTATTGGTTTTTTATTTAAAGCTAGGTTTATTGAAGATGTTAAAAAGGATTTTACTGATCTTCAAGATCTTTTATGTTCTTTTGTTCATGATTTAAAGACACCATTGACTGCTACTAAAATTAATTTAGCTAATTTAATCAATGAAAAGACTGTAAATAAAGATACTAGAAATCTTTTAGATAAGCTATATCATTCACATAATGAGTCTCTGGTACTGGTTTATAATATGCTTTCTGTTTTAAAATATGATGCTTATGATTCTAAAAAAGAATCAAAAAGTCATTCATTAGCTGAGATTTTATATAAAAGTTTGAAGAATATTGAGGTTTTGAGCTTGTCTGCAAACATTTCAATAAATTTAGCTAGACTGGATAATTCTATTAATATTAAATTCAATTTTGATGAAATACAGAGAGTCATTACCAGTCTAATGATGAACTGTATAAGTTTTCTTAAAGAAAATGGTGTCATTGACATTGATTTTGAATTGCTTGATAAGAAATTTTTACAAGTAAAACTTTTAGCTAAATCTAATCAAGAATTTACTAGTAATAGCTTAAGAGATAATTTTATTAGTCCTTATTTGAAAAATTACGAGAGTTCTTTTTCCTTATATCTCATAAAGAGAATTATAGAGATTTACGGTGGGACATTATGGGTTAATTCTACTGGCCCTAATAATATTGAGTTTGCTTTTTTACTTCAAGTAGAGGGTAAATAAAAAGTTCAAAGGAGAACAAAAACTATGAATAAGAAGAGAGTGAGAGTATTACTATATGAATTGAATGATTTAATGAGAATGGGGCTGAGATGCTCATTAAATAAATTCCAGGATTTAGATTTACTGGCTGATTTAGCTAGTTTTGAGCATTTATTACAAATTTCTGGAGATTTATTGCCAGATATCTTGATACTTGATTTCAATTCTCTTTATAAGCCTATGGAATCTATCAATTTAATACGTCAGGAGTCACCTAAAACGAAAGTCTTATTACTGGTGAATGATTTATCTAGAGAGGATTTATGTACTTATATTAGAAAGAATGTAGAAGGAATTATTGAAAAGGATTCAGAGGGAGATAAAATTTATTATTCATTACTCAGTATTTATAATGGTGTTAGAGCTTATTCTGATAGTTTAATTACTGAAATTTATGAAAATCTATCTGAGGATGAAATGGATAATTTTAGTGGTGATAATTTAGGTTTATCAGTAAGAGAGACAGAAGTTCTTGGTTTGATAGTTAATGGTAGAAGTAATGATCAGATATCTAAGGAGCTTTTCATTAGCTTAGCTACTACTAAAACTCATGTGCGTAATATTTTAAGCAAGCTTAATGTCGAAGATAGAACTCAGGCTGCTGTAATGGCATTGCGGGTGGGTTTATTTGACTTGAATGCAAGAGAGCGTGAGGAACAGTTAATTTAACTTAAGTTACTGAAATTTAAAATAAACTTAGTGAATCAATGTCGATAACTAGTTTGGATTTGCTGATGTTTTTATGACTTAAGTAAATATTTTTTATTGCTTGAGTTGAAGCTTGATCATTCTCTTTTAGTTTCACGAGAATGTGATAACGGAATTTATTATTAATTCGATTTATTTGACACTGACTAGGACCTAGGATTTGAATTTCCAAGTTTTCTTTTTCTTTTGCATTAAATAGTTCTTCGTGAATTAGATTTAAATTATTTATAGCAGTAGTTTCAGATTCGCTGCTACTAATGAATCTTATTAACTTACTGAATGGTGGGTACTGAAAGTCTTTTCTGTTTAATATTTCATTTTCGTAAAATTTGTTGTAATCTTGCTCTTGAGCATAAATTAAAGCTTCTCTATCTGGTTGATAACTTTGGAAAATTACTTTTCCTTCTTTATCCTTCCTTCCGGCTCTACCACTCACTTGCGTTAAAAGTTGGAAGCCCTTTTCGTCAGCTAAGTAGTCTAACTGAGTAAAGCATGAGTCAGCTGCTACTACTCCTACGCAAGTTAAATTAGGGTTATCTAAACCTTTTGCTATCATTTGCGTGCCGATAAGTATGTCAATTTCCTTGTTTTTGAATTCACGCCAAATATCTAAGTAACTTTTTTTGTTTTTGTTTACGTCACTATCTAGCCTTTTAACTTTTGCATTAGGGAAGTGTTTTTTTACTTCCTCTTCTAATTTTTGGGTACCTAAGCCAAAGTATTTTATCGCTGAACTAGAACAGGTTGGACAAACTTCTGGGTGCTCTTCTTGGTGACCGCAGAGATGACAAATCAAGAGTCTTTGGTCAGAGTGGTAGACCATTTTAGCGTCACAGTTAGAGCATTTATAGATATGACCACAGTCACGGCAAAAAACATGGCTAGAATTACCACGTTTGTTTAAAAATAAAATACTTTGTTCTTTCTTATCTATAGTTGTTTCTAGAAGTTCTTTAAGTTTTTTAGAAAATATTGATTTGTTTCCATGCTTGAATTCATCTCTCATATCTACTAGATCCACTTTTGGTAGAGGATTTTTATTATATCTTTGCTTCAGAGTAAGTAGCATCCAGTCTGGATGCTCTTTTGAAGAAGCTTTATGATATGTTTCAAGCGACGGTGTTGCAGAACCTAAAACGAGTATAGCTTCAGATTGCTTACATCTGTATTCTGCAATTTTTCTGGTGTGATAGCGTGGTGCAGGCTGGTCCTGTTTATAAGAGTTTTCATGTTCTTCATCTAAAATTATTAAACCAAGGTGGTTTACTGGTGTGAATACAGCTGATCGTGCTCCTACAACTATTTTGGGCTTATCTTTTAATAATTCAAAAAAGGTGTGTTGTCTTTCACTTATTTCTAGAGCGCTGTGCCAGACAAGTATATCTTCTGCCTTAAATTTCTTTTTTAAACGCTCAATTAACTGAGGTGCTAGTGCAATTTCTGGTACTAAAATAATTACACTTTGTTTTTGCTCTAATATATCTTTAATTAATTTGAAGTAGATTTCTGTTTTACCTGAGCCAGTGACGCCATGAATCAGAAACTTATTTACATTTTCTTGAACGGCTTGCCTTATTTGCCGATAAGCGCTATCTTGTTCTGGCGTTAAGGGATTCAAATCTAAATCAATATTTGTTTCATAATTTTGCAAATGGTCTTTATTATTCTCTTTAAAGATAAAGTCTTTATGAATGAAATCAATTTTCAAAAATTCTTTAGCCTTCAATGAACTAATTTCTTTATTTAACTGTTTTGTTGTAATTTTAAGTAAATTTCTTAGTCGGCTAAATTTTGCTGAGGAAGCTCGGCAATTATAAAGAGTGCTTAAGACTTTTTTGCTTAGTTCACTATTTAATGTTTCTAAATTTTTTCCGAACTCTATTTTAATATCTTCATTTAAAGTTAACTGTTTTTCAGTTTGTGGGATTAGGCTTGAGCTAATTATACATTCTAAACTCTGGCTATAGCTTGCTAAGTAATATTCTGAGCTAAATATAATTAAATCAATAATATCAGCTTTAATTTTCAGCTTAGGATCGATTATATCTATAATTTCTTTAATTTTAAATTTAGTTTGATATTCTTCTTCAATACAAATTATTAATGCACTAAAAACTTTGTCTAGGATTGGGACATAAACGAAATTGCCGACTTCTAGCTCAGTTTCAAAATTTTCTGGAATTTTATAAGTTAATGAGTTATCTAGCAGATTGCTAAAATTTTGTGAATTATTCAAAACTAATACCTTACAGAAGCTCATTTTTTGTTATTATAATAGCTTAGTTGAAGGACGCTTAGCTCAGTTGCTAGTGGCGCAAGCCACCACATAAAGAGAATCTCTACGAGATGCGTTCTCAAAATAGAATATGGACGCTTAGCTCAGTTGCTAGTGGCGCAAGCCACCACATAAAGAGAATCTCTACGAGATGCGTTCTCAAAATAGAATATGGACGCTTAGCTCAGTTG
>CALBDR010000139.1 GCA_937927525.1 uncultured Candidatus Melainabacteria bacterium | reverse complement strand
ATATCTACAGGATATTCTTTTCCAAAATACCTAAGCCGACTTTGCGGTTGCCCTGAATGAGTGGTATTTTTAAATATTTATAATCCTGAACGAGAACCATTCATTTTAGCTAGTGGTAAAGCTCCAGCATCTTTTCTAGTAAAGAGCTTTAACCAATTTGCAAAACACTTAGAAAATATAAACTCTTTGAATTTACTTATGGGTGAAACCAAAAACTATAATATCAAAAATATATCTGAATCAAGCATTGCTATAGATGATGACACTAAAAGAAACAAACTAGCTATTGAAAATGAACTGTTAGTAGTTTTTTCAGGCTTATTAAACTCACTCATTAAAAATGATATGGAAATAATCTCAAACGAAATCAATTTTGCAAATTTCTCAGATGCTAGTGAACAATTAAAGATGATGAAGATTAATCATCAAGGTAAACTATCACCCAATTCAGCATTTGAGGATAAAGTAAAATTTTTAATTCCAAATATTGCGACTATGTTTTACAGTGTATTTGGAGATATAAGCTCACAAATTAAGTCAAGCAGGCTTAATGATTTAATTCAGCCACAAATAAAAGAAATGCTTAATTACCTAATATGTAATGAACTTGAAAACAAAACTAATAAAGGTGAGGATAAATTAGAATTTGAATCAGTGGATAGCTTAATTAACCAGAATAAACAAGCTTATAAGACTAACTTTAATAGCGATTACTTTGGAAAAATAAATCTATACTTCGAGTAAACTAATGATAATAGAGAAATTAGTTATATTGAATTTAAAGACCCTGGTTTAATCTGCTTTGATGATAAGCCTATGCTAATTAAATTTGATCAAACTAAAGAAACTTACCAAAATACAGTCGAGGATAGAAAATTCCAATATATTTTAAAACCAAGTGAATACGCTTCTAAAGATTTTTTAGTGGGAAATAACCTAACATGTAATATACGTGAAAATGACTTAGAGTTCTTAGACTATATCAAAAGCTCACCACGAAGCGCCCAAGCATTAGCTTGAGTAATTTTCACATCAGCAATAGTTCCAATATACTTATCATGTAAGTCTGGATCACATTCAATATTCACAGTTTTATTATTAAAGATTCTTCCAGCAAGCCTTCTAGGGTTTCTCTGAGATTTACCTTCAATAAGTACTTGCTCAACTTGATCAATATACCTCTGCGCCTGCTTTTCAGCAGTCTCGGTAATAATCGCATTTAAGAAACGAATTCTTTCCTGCTTCTCTTCAGTAGAGATATCATCCTCCCAAGTCGCAGCAGGAGTAAATGGACGCTTAGAGTAAATAGCTGTGTTACAGGCATCATATTTCACTTCCTGAACTACTTTTACACTATCCATGAATTGTTCATGACTCTCACCAGGAAAACCGACTATGATATCTCCAGTGATAGAAGCATCAGGCATTAGTTTACGAATATAATTAACTAACTCCATATATCTTTCTACTGTATATCTACGCGCCATGCGCTTAAGAATATAATCGTTTCCTGCCTGGATAGGGACATGGAAGTATTTAGAAACTTTAGGAAGCTCTGCTACTGTCTCTATAAGTTCAAAAGTCATGTCACAAGGATGTGAAGTTAAGAATTTAATTCTCTCTATACCTTCAACTTCATGGACTTCACGAAGTAAAGTAGCCAGATTAGAGCCAATATCTAAACCATAACCATCGACATTCTGCCCAAGTAGAATTACTTCTTTGTAACCTTCTTGAGCAAGACCTTCAATTTCTTTTTTAATTTCAGCTACGGGGCGTGATCTTTGATCACCACGAGTTTTTGGAACTATACAGTAAGTACATCTATAGTTACAGCCATAGATTACATTTACCCATGCGTAATATTTAGTTTTACGGAAAATAGGAGTTTCTGGAATATCTTCAGGAAGTTCTTCCCATATTTCAGCGACTTGCGGGCGAGCAGCATAAACACCGATATTCTCTTCAGCACCCTTTACTGAATTTAGTTTATTAACTTCATGCTTCCTCTCTGCTTCCAAAACTAAGTCTG
This sequence comes from uncultured Candidatus Melainabacteria bacterium, assembly GCA_937927525.1. Taxonomy (GTDB): domain Bacteria; phylum Cyanobacteriota; class Vampirovibrionia; order LMEP-6097; family LMEP-6097; genus DT-14. The sequence continues at coordinate 11,880 of CALBDR010000139.1, read as the reverse complement.
GAAGACGGTGTAAGTTATGAGTCCCAATAATAATATCAGCAACTCTTACATTCTTAACCATGCCTTCACCTTCTTGCTGAGGTACACAACCTGCTAAAGCTACTAAACTTCCAGGTTTACGGGTTTTATCCCAGCTACCTACATAACTGCGCATTTTATCTACAGCGTGTTCACGAATACTACAAGTATTTAAAATAGATAAATCAGCTTCTTCACGGTTTTGAGTTTGCTCATAGTCAATTTCATCTAATAAACCAAGCATACGCTCAGTATCAGCAACATTCATTTGACAACCAAGTGTCTCAATGAAAACTTTTTTCTTTTTTACTTGTGTAGCCATGGATATATTATTTTATCTAAAATACAGAATGAATTCATGATTCATCACAAATAGTATATAAAAAACTAAAGTTTTTCTATAGCTTAAAAAAAATTCACCTTCAAAACTTAAAAAAACTTGAAAACTTAAGCAAAAATAAAATATAATTAAATTCAATATATTAAATCAGTTACGAATGCGTGTGTGACTAGGTTTTTTATTTAGGAGGATAATATGATAACGAACTTCTTACAGTCAAGGGTGACTGCTGGAGGATTGTTGGAGAACATTATGCAAAATGCTGCATTACCGTTCAATAACACTGAGTTGCTGGAAGATGCAGCTGCAGCAAGTGGTCACTTTGACACTGTAAATGACGAATACAAAAAAAACGAAGATCTTGCATTAAAATATGTAAGAGAAATCAAAAAATTAACCAGAAATAAAGAAGCTGTAAAACAGCTATTATTCAAAGAAATCAATCGTAATAATATAAACAAAGAAATTACTGACAAAATTTCAAATCTAATTGGAAGCCATATGCCTCTTATGATAAAGGCAATAAAAGAAAAAAAGCACTTTAAGAAGATGGCTGTTAATTTCTCTCTTAGAAGGCAATTTCTTGAAATAATTGATTCACTAGAAGAAAGAACACAAAAGGAGGCTGCTTTTTTCTTCAATCGCAAAATAGAACAGACACTTGAGAAAAATACCATTAATAAGTATCAATTAAATATTAGAGACCACTTTTTAAGATCAATTAATCCACAAGCTAATCAAAAGCTTATTCAAATTACTCCTAATATTCAACGTGATGTGGATCTTATGTGTATACTTCCATTCCAAGCAGAACTGCAAAAAAGCTTTCAAGATGAAGTTGATAAAAAATTTAAAAATCGAGAAAAAACAGATAGTTTGTGTAAAAAAATAAATCATATTGAAATGAAGATGCACAGGGCATTTATGAATTTAGTTGCTCATAAATCTTCAGCTTTTCAACTTTTAGCTTATGAATATTTTTACAGAAAAATAATTCAATCTAAATTTAGAGCATTTACCAAACTAACTCTTAACTATTCATCAAACCCATACAAACTTTCAAAATTCATGCGCTTAAGTCCGATGGTATTTAGAATGGCTGGTTAATTTATGTGTTCGTAACTTCTAATACAGGTTCTTTCTCGATCACTGACACAGCTTCCTCTGCTAAAGACTTAACTTTCGGGTCAATAAAATCAAGCTTAGAAACCTGCTTACAAATATCTACTGTCCTACGAAGTGCTTTTAATGCATCACCGTCATCTGAGTTGTTTTCAGACATAAGCTGGTCCCAGTCTAAACATTCCATCCACTTACTAACGACAGAGGCAACATTCATATTTACCTCAACTGGTTTAATTACTTTGTAGTTTCTCTGTGTCTTAACTACATTTCTAGCGATTACTTTAAGTTGATCAAACAATTCATAGAATTCAGCTTTAGCTCTAAGTGAAGCATTATCTCTAGATCTAGATTCAACTACTACCGCTGCTAAAAGACAAGCAAACTCAACTGCATTTATAACTTTTACTAATTTACTAGTAACTAACTCAATAATATAAAAAGAGTTTTCTGATCTAATCGCAGCACACATTTTACCTAAATCTGTAGGTTTATTATTCTCATCAAGATACTTCTTATCTTTTAAAAGCTCCACAATTTTTTCAAAATCATGCCAGTAAGTTTCTTCACGTTCTTTAATAGTGAAACCGAGCTCTTTAACCTTCTTTCTAAATCTCTTAACAGTAGACATCTGTTTAGAACATGGTTTCTGCTTAGGGCAACCATTACAAGGATAATTTTGAGCTTCTAAAGTAAGAATTTCTAAAAGTTCTTCCATATCAGTAACTTCTGGAGACATACTTTCTTCAAATTTCTTTTTCTTACGACGAGTATCATCTAGCTTTTCTTGTAAGGATTTATAGTGCTGAAGATCGCCAATCTCACCTGGACATAGTGGAGTCTGCAAATCAAATAATTTGTTCTCTAAATTAGACTTCTCTTTAGAAAGAGGTTTTAAGTCTCTTAATACCAATGAGTGCCCAAAACTTTTAAAGATTAATTCCTTCACCTCTTTAAGATCATGGTTCATCAGAAGGTTTAAAACCATTTCATAACTAGCTTTGAAGTTACTTTCAATATCTTCTGCTTTAGCAACAGCTAGAGATGCTGCATCAGCAGCTGTTTGGTTCTGACTCTTCACGGTTATGACATAACCTAAGTCATCCATACCTCTACGTCCAGCTCTACCAGACATCTGAAGAAATTCAGAAGCTTTCAATTCTCTAAAACCATGATCACCTCTTTTCTCAATACTACTAATAATAGTAGTCTTAGCAGGCATATTAATACCAGCAGCCAAAGTTTCAGTTGAGAAAACTACTTTAATTAAACCTTTAGCAAAAAGCTCTTCAATTAAAAGCTTTACAGCAGGCAATAAGCCTGAATGATGAGAAGCGATACCTTTTCTGACTAAATCCAAGTGCTGATAATTAGCTATAAAAGAATGAGATTTACTCTTTTCATCAACGAGCTTATTAACTTCTTTAAGCTCAGCTTCATTTAATAAATTTAAAGTCTCACATTGACGTGCATATTTATCACATCCCTTTCTACTAAATACAAAATAAATAGCAGGTAACATTTCTTTTTTAGCGAGCTCCAATACAACCTTTTCTGGGGCTGAATCTTTAGCAAAATTTCCACCACCTCTACCAAATTTATTCTTCTTACCAAATCTATTATCATTTCTTTCTTTTAGCTTAGGATTTAGCTTTTTATTAGGTGTTATAAGAGGTAATAACTGTTCCTCTTTAAAATAAAAATGATGTAAAGGAACTGGTCTATAATCAGTTTTTACAAGTGCACACTCACTGTGAACATCGCTAATCCAGTCTCTGATTTCTTCAGGATTATTAATCGTTGCAGATAATGCAACGATATTAACTGTTTTAGGGCTATAAATTACACTTTCTTCCCATACTGTTCCACGAGACTCATCACCTAAATAATGAAACTCATCAAAAATAATAAATCTTAAATCGTCTAAATAATCATCAATAGAACCAAATGTTGTTTCATACAACATATTTCTATAAATCTCAGTAGTTAAAACAATAACCTTTGCGTCTCTATTTTTAGAAGTATCACCAGTAAGAATACCCACATTCTCTTCACCAAACTCTTGACCAAATTCCAAAAATTTCTGGTTAATTAAAGCCTTCAATGGGGCTGTATAAAAAACTTTTTTACCTTCATCTAAGGCAATTCTAATAGCTTCTTTCGCTATAACTGTTTTACCAGCACCCGTAGGGGCACTTACGATAATGCTCTTGGAATCTTTGATATAATCTATTGATTCCTGCTGAAATGAATCTAATTCAAATTTAGTTTTTGTAACTGACATCTAGAAATTACTTTCCTTATATTTTTATTCACTATTATCCGTATATATTCTTAGCACATAGTGCTCAAAGAATTACAAGTTTATAGGAATTTTTTAAGTTTTCAAGATAAGCCAGTTTTAATAGCTCGGTGATCTTAAGGATTCATTACTTCTTCAGCTTCATAACTCATTCTATGTGGCTCATGAATATGAAAATCATATGGGTCATAATCACCGATAATATCACCATCTAAGCTAAAACTTTCAGCACTAAACGGATATTTATAACCTAAGACAAGTCCAGTAGTAAAGCCTTTAACAGCACCAGTTAAGGCTCCTGAAACTGCTCCAACACCTAAACCACCAACTTTACCAAAAGCCTCTCCCATAGTTCCAGGTCCCATATAATCAGCGAAGTCATCAGCATGGTCGATCCCCTTAGAAGCACTTCCTCTTACTGCTCCAATCGGAGCACCAATTACAGCACCTACAGGTGCACCAATTAAAGTCCCAAAAATTCTATGAAATAAACCAGTTTCGTAAACATAGTCAATATCATCATTATGTCTACCTTTTATTTCATGAACTTCAGTTTCTTTATGAATTTCATTAGAGTGTCTGGTGGTTTTACTGGAAGCAACTACTGTTTTTTCAGTCATTTCAGCCTTAGCTTTCCATTCACCAACTCTTCTATTCAAATCTTTATTATCTGCAGTTAAACTAGTAACCTTAGCATCTAGAACCGCTTTTTCTCTTAAACAATTATTACACTTATTATTGAGGCTCATGTTTTCATTTTTAAGTTTGTTATTCTCTTCTTTCTGTTCTTTATATAACTCTTTATACTCATCAGCATAAACTTTAGCTTGCTCCAGCTCATTCCTTAGATCACGACTTACTTCAGTCATACCGTGAGCGCCGCCAGCAAAAGCACTAGTTGCAAATACAGCATTTATTAACGAAACTACTATTATCTTTTTCATCATCGACATCTTATCTTAATATAATGTAATACAATTACGAGATTATTATACCCAAGACTAACTACTTTTCAGCAAAATCAATCATATAACTGAAGAAACAGCTTAATATTAATTTATTAATTAAATATAAGTTTCGGTAAAGGAGTCTTAGAGTGGCTAAAATAAATCGCTTCAACAACTTGAGCAGAAGCATTTTCTAAATTAGATTTATCCTGGGAAGCGTAGATTGTAAAAACCTTCTCACCCTTCGTAATAGGTTCACCAATTTTCTTATGGAAAATAATTCCAGCAGAATAATCCTTAGTACCATCAGCTTTTAAAGCAAGTCTATTAGCGATATTACCGATCATTTCACATGAAATAGATTTCATGTAAGCATCATCAGTAGCAATAAAATCTAAACTAGGGATATCTTTATAAGTCTCAATGAATTTTTTAAGATCTCCTCCCTGAGCAGAAATCCACTCATCAAACTTAACAGCAGCCTTTCCAGATTCAATAGCATCTATTACTTCAGACTTAGGAACTAACTGAGAAGCTAGCTCTAATACTAAATCATAAGTATCATTCTTTAATTTACCATCTAAAACCTTAATCGCCTCCTGGACCTCTAATGCATTACCCACAGCATAGCCTAAAGGTTGATTCATGTTAGTAAGTAAGACTCGAACATCAAGCTTCAATTCTTCTGCGATAGATAAAATTTCTTTTTTAAGAGCTTTTGCTGATGATTTATCTTTCATAAATGCCCCTGAACCACATTTAAGATCAATAAGAATAATGTCTGCACCAGCAGCAATCTTCTTTGACATAACGCTAGAAGCAATTAAGGGAATAGATCCTACTGTTGCAGTCTTATCACGCAAAGCATAGATTTTCTTATCGGCAGGAGCGAAATCTTCAGTCTGAGAAGCTATAGCTATTCCGACATCTTTTATTTGTGCTTCAAAACGCTTGATATCTAAATCTAAACTAAATCCAGGAATAGAACTTAATTTATCTACAGTTCCTCCAGTATATCCAAGTGAGGCACCTGAAAACTTAGAAACTTTAAAACCTAAAGCTGCTAAAACAGGAGATAATACTAGGCTTACCTTATCTCCAACTCCACCAGTACTATGTTTATCCACAAAACCTCTATTCGAAATCGAAGCCTCTGTATTACTAGGATCATACTCCTCATCATGCCTTTTTAAAGTTAAAACATGACCACTGTAAGCCATTGCCCTCGTAAGTTCAGCAGTCTCTTTTTTATTAAGCCCTTTAATAAAAACAGCTGTAATCCAAGCACTGAGCTGAAAATCCGGGATAGTTTCAATATTATTTATAACCCAATTTATTTCATCGTTAGAATAAGCAAGACCTTTAATCTTCTTATCAATCAGATCAATAATGTTGTAATCAGATTCCATCATAAAATCAAGTTAAGCTAAAGCAGCAGAACCACCAACAATCTCAGAGATTTCCTGAGTGATAGCAGCTTGACGAGCTTTGTTATATTGAAGTAATAATTTCTTAATAACAGAATCAGCATTATTGGTAGCATTACTCATAGCAGTCATTCTAGAAGCTAATTCACTCGTGGTAGCATCTAACATATCAGAATATACTGTGTTATTAATAAACATCGGAGTAAGTGTATTAATTAAAGAACTGGCATCTGGCTCTAAAATAATATCAACATGATTCTCTTCAATTTCCTCTTCAGTAGTTACTTTCTGAACTGGAAGTACGATTTTATGCTCAGCTAATTGAGTAACCATGTTTAAGAAACGAGTAGAAATCACCTCTACTCTTTGAACTTTATTTTCAGTAAAAGAATCTGCCATAAACTGACCAATTTCGTGAACAGTCTCCAACTCAGGCTTAGTCGGCAACTGAGTATAAGACTTAAGAATATTAATATCTCTATCCTTATAGATATCTTTAGAGAAGAAATCAGTAGCTTTTCTACCGATAATCAGAAGTTCAATATCAACTCCCTCTTCTTTCAATTCTTCAATTCTATTTCTAGCAAGCTTCTGAACATTAGCATTATACGGACCACAAAGACCAATATCAGAAGAGATTATAACTAATAAAACTTTAGAAACATTATCGTAAGTTTTTAGTAATGGATATTGCTCTAATTGCTCAGGGTCAAGAGAATCCTGAAGCTGAGAGTATAATTTTTTAACGGCGTTAGCATAAGGTCTAGCAGCTTTAATAAGCTTCTGCATCTTATTAACCTTTGCAGCAGCAACTAACTTCATCGCTGCAGTAATTTTTTTAGTCTTCTTAGTACTACCAATTTTGATTTTAATTTCTTTAAGGCTTGGCATAGGTTAATATTTTAGCTTAAAATTAGCTAATCAATCTAAAACTTTTGAAAGAAAACCTTTATTTTCTTTAAGAATCTTGGTAGCTTCTTCAAATTCAAGACCTTTTTTAACAAAAAGAATCGCTTGTTTAACTTTATTATTCGCTTTTTCTAAAGCCATTTTCGCCTCTTCTTCAGAGCATTCAGCTATCTTCTCTACTAAAGAAACCGCACGTTTATATAACTTTTCATTACTTACTTTTAGATCTACCATTAAATTACCATAAGTCTTTCCTAATTTCACCATCACTGAAGTACTGATAATATTTAAAACTATTTTCTGAGAAGTACCAGCTTTAAGCCTAGTGCTACCTGAAAGCAGCTCAGCTCCAGTATCTAAAAAAATATTATTTTTTGAATATGAAAAAATTTTAGCTGAAGAGTTATTAGAAATTGCTCCTCTAAAGCAGTCCAACTCTTTTGCGGCTTTCAAAGCACCTACACAATAAGCTGCACCACCACTAGCAGAGATTACCAGTAAAGCATCTCGAGAGCTTAAAGTATCTTTGATTACTTGATAGCCTGCTGCTTCATCATCCTCAGCACCTTCTACAGCATGGATTATCGCTTTTTCACCTCCAGCGATAATTCCCTGAACCATCCCAGCTTCTGTAGAGAATGTAGGTGGACATTCCACAGCATCTAAAATCCCTAAGCGTCCACTAGTACCTGCACCTAGGTAATATAGTGATCCGCCTTGATCTAAACATTCAGTTACTGAATCGATGACTTTAGCAATATCCTGCTTAGATTTTTTCAAAGCATTTATCACATTTAAAGTATCATCAGCAAAGAGTTCTACTAAAGCATCAGAATCTAATTTATCTAAGTTTTCAGATTCTTTATTAACAGTTTCAGTTACGGATAGATTATTCATATGAAAAATTATTTATAAAGCAAACATGAAACACAATGTTTTTCATTATTAACACTAATGTTTATCGGATCTGGTTTACTAACTTTACAGTCTGCATAAGCTTCAGGGCATCTAGTATGAAAAGTACAACCTGAAGGTATTTTATTTGCTTTAGGTATTTCTCCCTCTAAGAAAATTCTTTCTCGATCACGCTGCTTAGGATCAGGGATAGGAGCTGCATTTAAAAGTGCTTTAGTATATGGATGCGAAGGATTCTTGAAAAGATTTTCTTTAGAACTAAGCTCTACTATTTCTCCTAAATACATCACTCCGACTCTATCAGCGATATATTTAACCACAGCCAAGTCATGAGTTATAAACAAAAAACTAATCCCAAGCTCATCTTTAAGCTTTTTCATGAGACGTAAAACAGTCCACTGAACAGACACATCTAGTGCACTGACAGCTTCATCTGCGATAATTAGTTTAGGGTTACAAGCTATTGCTCTTGCGATACATACTCTCTGGTTTTGTCCCCCTGAGCATTGGTGGGGATATTTCTGAGCTAAAATCTCATCTAACTCGACTAAGCTCATCAATTCGAAAACTTTCTCTTTTATCTCAACTTCATTTTTAGGAAAACCTTCCTCACCTTTATTTACTCTTAAAGGCTCAGCAATAGAATCGAAAATTTTAAAACGAGGATCTAAGCTAGAGAAAGGATTCTGAAAAACCATCTGCATAGCTTTTCTTTTTTTTCTAAATTCATTCGCTTTTAAATTTAAGAAATTTTCATTATTAAAATATAGTTCACCAGAATCTGGCTCTAGAATTCTACAAACTAGCTTTGCAAGAGTAGATTTACCGCAACCAGACTCTCCGACTAAAACAAAACACTCCCCCTCTTCAATATTCAAACTAATATCTCTTACTACATGAAGTAAATTATTAGATTTTTTGAAGAGAAGTTTAGAACTCAGGTCAAAAGACTTATTTAAATTTTTAAGTTCTAACAATGCCATTTATAATGAATTTAGCATGAATAAGAAAATTGGAATTATCGGAGCTGGATCAATGGGAAGTGCTATAGCCATAGGCTTGAGTAAAGACCCTACAATTGCGCTAAGTGTTTTTAATAGAAGCTTAGAGAAGCTAAATAAACTTAAAGAAATATTCGATTTTCAAATTATCGAAAAACTTGATGATTTAACTACTGAAGATATTAATATTTTGATCATCGCTGTTAAACCTAAAGACTTTAATCAATTATTAAAACAGATAAAGGATACTAATTTAGCGAAAACGACTAAAATCATTTCTTTAGCAGCAGGAATTAAAATTCAGTCGATTGCAGAGTTTTTCCCAGAAAATAAAATCTATAGAGTAATGCCTAATACTCCATCTCAAATTTCAGCTGGAATGTCAGCTATAGCTGCAAACTCACTAGGTAAAGAAGAGATCAGTGAAGTCGAGGAAATATTTAAAAGCATAGGAGAAACTTTAATTATAGAAGAAGAACAGATGCATGTTGCCACAGCTATAGCTGGTTCTGGTCCTGCATATTTTTTCAAAATCATTGAAGCTTTAGCAAGTGCTGGAACTCAACATGGCTTAAGCTTAGCTGAAGCAGAAAAACTTGCTATCGAAACGATGTATGGCGCTGCCTTACTTTTAAAAAAATCACGAATCAGCCCTAAAGATTTAAGATTTCAAGTTACTAGCCCTAATGGCACAACCCAAGCAGCTTTGGAAAGCTTTGAAGATTCTAAAATAGATTTAGTGATCGAGGCAGCTGTAGCTGCTGCGTGTAAGAGATCAGTAGAACTATCTAATAGTTAAACTGCTAAAAGCTTTAAACCTTAATCTTCGCCATAGCTATAACTTCGTTCCACTCAGATTCAGTAACTGGCTGCACAGAAAGCCTTGCGCCTTTTTGCACTACTTTCATTTCACTTAATTTAGGGTTTACTTTTAATTGCTCCAAAGAAATCATCGGTAAATCTTCCACGAATTTAACATCCACTAAAAACCATCTAGGCTTATCAGGATCAGATTTAGGATCAAAGTACTTCGATTTTTCATCGAATTGAGTAGGGTCTGGGTAAGCCTTATCACTTGCAATTTCAGCAATACCTACAATCCCAGGAGGTGTAGCGTTACTGTGATAGAAAAAAACTTTATCGCCTTTTTGCATTTGGTCACGCATAATGTTACGCGCTTGATAATTACGAACACCGTCCCACATATCGGTTTGATTAGGGAGTGCTTTTAAATCATCGATAGAAAAAGCATTCGGTTCTGATTTCATTAACCAATAGTTTGCCATAGTCTTATTTTACATAAAACTAAAATTCAAAATCAGATCATTCTAAATATTAGAGTGGCATTATGTTAATACGTTTTATCAACTTTATTAAAAAAAATAAATTATGCAAGTGGTTACAACATTACAAGAGTGGATATTTTAGGAACAGCTTCTGTAAGAAGAGCAACAGATGGTCCAGACTTACTGAAGTATGCAGAGGAACAGTTTTTAAACACATTAGGTAAGGAAGTACCTATTAACCCCGTTAAGGTAAGTGCAAAGTTAGAAGCTCTATATTCACAAAAGGCTGTTGAAAGTGAATTAGGTCCTGATATTTTCAAAGATAAAAAATTTATCATCACAGACTTAGGTGGCTCAAGTGCAGAGGTTTCATATCTCATAGATGGTAAAGAAATAAAGATTTCACCTAATGAAGATATCGCAAGTTTAATCCTAGGTGGACACCAAGTAATTGATATGATGCAAGCAGCTGCCAAACAATATCCATTGCAAACAAGTGATAACAAAACTAAAATCGATCCAACAAAAATACCTAAAATCATTGCAAATACATATGAGCAAATCAATAAACACTTTGATGAAAAAATAACTCAAAACTCAATAGCTCAGCAAGCAAACCTCGCTTTAATTAGAGGAACTTTAAGAGATATCGGTGAGAAATTACAAAACCAGACTAACTTAGATAATCCAGGAAAAGCAACTAATACTAAACGAGGTATTCACTTCTATAAAACCTGACCCATATGAACTTTATCAAGAGTTAAATAAGTACGAAAATTTACTTATAAAATCCATTGAAGACAAATTTCACAAAATTAAAGGCTCAAAAGAAAAGACAGCTAAAAAGCTAGGTGCTGTCATGTTCTTAAAAGTCTTAATAGAAAAAACTTTTGATCCTAAAAAATTATCTAGTGAAATAAAAGATAAAAGTTATTTTGAAAATAAAGAAGTACATTTCTTAAATGCAGGCATGGTAGACGGTTACCTTTATAAAGAAAGGGAAGACAAGGGAATCAATAATCCACTTTCTGACTTGCTCTTACCTACTAGGAGTATCAATGCACGTACTATAGAACTTGGTCAGACGCTTGCAGAGTGGGCTTCAAGCCAATTAGAAAATCTTAAAAATAATCCTATTTACCAAAGCCTAAAAGAAGAAACTCTATTAACAAGAAATGATAAAAATCAAATTAATCTTACTGATGAAGAGAAGAAAAAAATAATAGAAATAGCTTCTATCTTTAATTTCACCTATAGACCAAATATGAATCTATCAGCTTTAAAAGCTGCAAACAATCAACTAAAAGCCTTTCTTAGTGAATATGAAGTAAATAAAAAACCTTTTGAAAATCAAAGCGAGAAAGAGAAAGATATGAGAAATGCAGAATTAAGAAAAATGATTCGCGAAGCAGTACTCTTAAGTTTTTGTGGAAAACCAGATGAACTCTCAATGATAGAAGGAAAAGTCTTCAATAAATATCGCAAAGCAATGGGAGAAGAAACTTCTAAAACAGATTATACAAAACTAAATGAAACCGAAAGATTTATAACTGAGGCAGCGATGACTATGAGACTAGGAAGACTGTATTCACCAATGTCTCCCAAAGAACTAC
>CALBDR010000138.1 GCA_937927525.1 uncultured Candidatus Melainabacteria bacterium | reverse complement strand
TTGCTCTATCCAGCTAAGCTACGAGTGCATTAAGGATGTTCAACAATTTCGATACCAGCGCCTTGCAAGGCTTCACTGCATACTTTACACGGCTTAGCAAGAGCAGGTGTACCGTCCTTATTGTACCGTTCAACTTTAATTTTATATGCTTTTGACCAGTCTTTCAACTTAATCAGTGCATGTATTTCAGCGTGCAAAAATATTTGATGCCCGTTGCCGTACTTCTTAGAGAACGCAGACTGCAGAGGATGAGTCTTTCTGTAAGAATTTTGCTCTCTAGAAAGAACTCGTCCTCTTTTATCATAGATAGTAGCAGTAAGCGTATACTTACGTCTCGGCTGGGGCATAGTACTTATACGTCGTAAATACTATTCGAAGGAAACTGCCAAGTATCATTAACGCGATATCGAAGTAGACGCTCATCTTGCATGAGCGCAATTAGGAAGTTTTTAGTTTCTTCACCAATCGACCATACAAGGCGATCACACTCAACCAATGCCTTCTCAAAAGCGTCATCGTCACGAACTTCGTCAAAGATAACTTCATTAGTAACTTGATCGTTGATCATAGCAATTACTTTAAGCATAGCATATCTCCTCATTGACCACATAATTATAGGTTAGCCAGAGGAAGAAGGCAACAACTAAATTCCCTTATTTATCAATGAGTTACCGGGATTCTAGCTAACTTATTGATTTCCAAGGGAATTTAGTTTTCTTTTAAAATCAATAAGTTACAGCATCACGAGAAAAGACTCTTGAAATCCTGCTTAGAGAAGTCAGATCTCCCACGGTCAAACACAGGCACATTATCATTAAAGTTGGAGTCATCCATTATATCGTCTTGCGCAGCATGCTCTACATCATATAGTCTCATACGTGCACGATCAATACCAAGCACGAATCTCTTATTCTGAGTAGGATCATTATAACGGTTTTTAAGCTGCTTTACCATTACTTGGTTTAGTTCTTCTAACTCTTCTGTACTAATAATAGCAAACATTAAGTCAGCAGTAGCAGGTAGACCAAAGGATTCCGAAGTATCTTCTAATCCAATATCAGAATTAGTATAGCCGGAACGAGTAGTCTGCGTAGCAGAGATAATAGGAACATTTTTCTCTGCAGCTAATCCTCTTAGTTCTTCAGCAATAGATTTTACATAGCTATATGTATTAACAGATCCACCGAGGCCTTTAATACGAGACGACGCACAGATATTTAAGTAATCAACATAGATAATATCAGGTACAAACCCCTTCTTAATCTTCAACTCGTTAACTAGATGCCTGAAATGACCTGTATGAGCGGATGCAGTTGGAAACTCTTTCACGATAAGCTTACCAGTAGTACGCTCACGTAACTTTGCAATACGCTTATCGTACATTACTTTAGGAAGTTCTTCTAACTCGTCCATCGTAACGTTTAATAGATTAGCGTCGATACGTTCAGCAATCTTTTCTTCAGCCATCTCCATAGTAATATAGAGAACGTTCTTGCCATCCATAAGATTATTAGCGGCGAAGTGACACATAGCAAGAGATTTACCAACGCCAGTACCAGCAAGAATAATATTTAGAGACTTACGTGATACACCGCCTTTAGTAATCTTATTCAGATAGTCAAGATCGAAACCAATCTTCTCTTCTACAGTATGGTAGAAGTCATATCGCTGCTCGTAATCGTCTAGAAAGTCATGACCGATATGATTATCAAACGCTACACTAAGAGCATCCGATAGAATAGAAGGAATAGCATCTTTAGCTTTATTCTTAGACTTGCCGTCGATAATATGAATCGATTCCATGATAGCATTGTATACGGCCTTCTCCTGACAGAACTCCTCCGTCTTATCGATAAGCCATTCTCTATCATGATCCTCACTATACTCGTTAAACGAGTTAACTAGCGTAACGCTAGACGTATAGTCAGATTCAATTAGAGATGTATCATTGCCAAGTTCAATAAGGAGAGTATCTGTCGTAGGTGCTTTGTTATACTCGTCCATGTACGTATTGATCTTTTTAAGTACAATACGTTCTGCAATATTTTGAAAATACTCTTCCTTTAGGAAAGGTACTACTTTACGAGCGAACTGCTCGTCTTTTACAATACTACTTAAAATCGTTGTTTCAATTCCCATCTGTCGCTTCTTTTATGTTGTCGCTATTTACGATAATATCATATAAGACGTCGCCAATGAAGTTTTCAAATTCTTCCTGCTCGGCGGCTTCATCTTCATACGTATATTCTGCTGGCACTTCTAGCAAGGTATAATCATAAGATAAATTAGCTGTATCTTCTTCTTCACTAACGCTTACTGTACCATACTTGTAAACGAAGTCTTTAAACTTGCCTTCTAATACCCTAACATGAGCGGTATCGTCTTTTTCTTCGGTAAATATAACTTCATACTTACCGGTTGCTTCATTCAACATCTTCCAGTACCTCAGGTTCTTCCTCTTCTACAGGAGCATTACCTGTGCCGTATTGAAACTCTTTTTTAGCGGCTTCTTCAAGCTGCTCCATAATATCTGGAGTAAAGTACTCTTCTGGACTTTGATTAATAGCCTTCCCAAATACTTTACGACCGTCAGGTAGCTCATAACGAGTAGACACCTTCTTAATGATGTCATACTTTTCGGCTAGCTCTAGGAGACCGTAGTAGCGATCAAGACCTTTATCATAGGTAAGGAGCACCTCGACGAGTTTATTCTCTTTAGTAAATCGAGATTTAGTCATAGTACACTTGATAATATTACCTACGACCTCTTTACCGTCCTTCTCTTTCTTCTTACCAAGGAACACGATCTGAGATGCGGTATACTTAAGACCAGAACCACCAGACATCTCTTTCATAGGAATATAAGAACCTACTAC
>CALBDR010000137.1 GCA_937927525.1 uncultured Candidatus Melainabacteria bacterium | reverse complement strand
TTGGTAAGACTACGGTAGCTAAAGCACTGTGTAATGAACTGAATCTGAATTGGATTCTAATCAACGGTTCTGAGGAAGGTAACATTGACACTCTTCGCAATAAGATTAAGCAGTTTGCTTCAACCGTATCCTTGACTGGTGGATACAAAGTAGTTATTCTAGATGAAGCTGACTACCTTAATGCACAGTCCTTCCAGCCTGCTCTCCGTGGGTTTATCGAAGAGTTCTCCAGTAACTGTCGATTCATTCTTACCTGTAACTTCAAGAATCGTATCATTGAACCGTTACATTCCCGCTGTGGCGTGTACGAATTTAATACCAATAAGAAGATGCTTGCCGAACTGTCTATGCAGTTTATGAAGCGTCTGACTTGGATTCTTGAACAGGAAAATATTACCTATGATAAGAAAGTTCTGGCAGAGCTTATCATCCGCTTTGCGCCTGACTGGAGGCGTGTTATTAATGAGTGCCAGCGCTACAGTCTTAGCGGTACTATCGATACTGGCATTCTTAGTCTTCTTTCCAATAATTCTGTTTCTGATCTTATTGGATATCTTAAAGCAAAAGACTTCAAGAAGATGAGAAGCTGGGTAACCAGCAATATAGATACAGACACATCTGGAATCTTTAGAAAGATCTATGATAGTATGTACGACACTATTCAAGCTAACAGCATTCCTCGCGCTGTACTGATCCTTGCTGACTACCAGTATAAGAATGCTTTTGTAGCAGACCATGAACTGAACGTTGTTGCTTGCTTAACAGAACTAATGGCGGAGGTAGAATGGAAATGAAGCACGAATTAATTCTTTACACACAACCTAACTGCATGTACTGTGATATGATGAAGACTAAGCTTGATCAATGGGGGTACAATTATATCACAAAAGATATCAAAGCCGATGAGGGTGCCCGTGCTTTTATTGTTTTAGATGAAGGTCATAGAACCGTACCCCAGCTCTATTACGGTAACACTCATATTAATCCAAACATTAATACTGAGGAATACACTCAAAGTATTCTTGAACAATACATCGGTGACTTGGATGAGGTAAAATGAAAGTAGGATTCACGTGTAGTACGTTTGATCTACTTCATGCTGGGCATGTTATGATGCTACGTGAAGCTAAGTCAGTCTGTGATTACCTGATCGTTGGGCTGCAGACTGATCCGACTATTGACCGACCTTCAAAGAATAAACCGGTTCAGACTCTAGTAGAAAGATATATCCAATTGAGTGCTATTGAATATGTTGATGAGATTGTTCCTTACCAGACTGAGCAAGATTTAGAAGATATCTTAAATATGTTTCCAATAAATCTTCGCATCTTAGGAGAGGAGTATAAGGACACTGAGTTTACTGGCCGAACGATCTGCGCTAAGCGAGGTATTGAGCTGCACTACAATAAGAGAGACCATAGGTTCTCTTCATCTGACTTGAGAAGGAGAGTGTCCAGTGAGTCCATTTGAATTTGTAAAGGCAATCAATAACAAGCAGGATATCATCAGGGATGATCTGGATGAAAAGTCCTATCTTCCCTATATGATTAACCACAGCTTTT
>CALBDR010000136.1 GCA_937927525.1 uncultured Candidatus Melainabacteria bacterium | reverse complement strand
TTGGTTACAGACCAATCCAGGCCTGCAGCCTTCATCATATCATCAGTGGAAATATCGTCGGAAACTTCGGTACCAAGACCGTGCCATGGCAGTGCACCTGCATAAGCCATCTGAGCGGTACCGTTTACGAATTCAATTTCATGTGACATCATTCATACCTTTCTATATCAAGTTATAGTATGAATATATACTCTTTCATTGCAAAAGTAAATAGCTAAAATGCATTTTTTTCAAAGTTTTTGTTAAAATTTTATTTTTTATTGTGAACCACGATATCCATGTTATTCAGCTTAGGAATCTTGATATTATCGTGCTTGTGATGCAGGACAAACTTTGTATCAGCAAACTCTTTAAAGATACCAGCAAAGATCTTTCTCCATACTTCAGTCAGGCGAACCGTGTTGTTATCGCCTCTGTCTGAAGGGAGAAAGAAATCTGTCATGGATCTGGTCGTAAAATCAAAGATGCAGTCAAAGCCATACATATGAATCTCGTCAGCTTTTAACTTGTTAGCAGAATAGTGAGTAGCAAAGTGTCCGCAGTTAAAGTTAGTGTATCCTGGTCCACCCTTACCGGCATATGGCGGAAGGTTTAGATAGAACTCTCTGATATGTCCAGCATGCTTCATGTGAAAGGAAGGATTCTTTTCCATATGAATCTTTGGTCTGTATCCTAAGACCCACGTGTATCTATCTAAGTTGACGCTGCCTTCAGTGAGAGCCTTCATCATTTTAAAATCTACGATACAGCACGTGTGGACCTTGTCTACTTGCACTACAGGCTTGTTGCATATTACTCTTAAGCCTTCTGCCTTTGCATTATCAAACCAAACTGCATTATCACCGTTACCGACAACGTGAACAACTTTCTTAGACACTCTTCATTAACTCCCGAATCTGATCTTTTCCTTTTCTTCCAGTCCAATGCATTACTCTCTTGTTAAAACTATCATCTCCGTTCTGAACTTGAAGACGGAGCCAGTTATAAAAGTTAGGAAGATCTTTGATATATACTCTTCTTCTTAATGGATCATTTTTCATCATAGCGTGCAAGACCTCTTGATCACCTCTAATATTATCTGTTGATCTGACACTCTCTTCCCATGCAATTAAAACATGAGGAGTTCCTTCAAACGCAACTACACCAGAGTTATGCCAAGTTTCATTAAACTGCTCTGTCCAAGGCTTATCTAATCCCATACAAAGCTTCTGAGGTTCAGTGTATTTAAAGATATCGTCTATGGATCTAAGTACATGACAGTCAGTGTCGATCCAGCATACTTTTTTAGAAACCTTCGAGGTCTCAATCATAGTCAACGGCTTAAGAAACCAAGATGTACCCTTAGACTTAGGCATTTCTATAACAGAATCAAACTCTTTATCTGCCCATTCTCTAACCTTATCAGAGACTCCAAAATCAGCAAATACAATAGGAGTAGTGTTATGCATCTTAAAGTTATTTAAGAACCACTCCAGCATCCATTCATTATTTTTATCTGATCCAGTAACAAAGACTTTATCGTACACCAATCATCTCCAGTAGCTCTTTAGTATTTTCTCCTCGACCAGGTAACTTGCTCTGATCTGCGAAATGAACAAAATATGACTCACTGATACGCTCAGGTCTGACTGCTCTAATGAGAGCATTGAACTTCCATTCCAGCCTATTGAATGGAATCTTTCTAGATCTGATAAACCAGTTTAAGAGAGTCTGGTCCTGTGTCCATCCCCAGTTACCATAACCATTGATAAACGGTTGGAACTCAGCCAGCTGCAACCACTCTTTAACTGGAACCTTGATATAGTCATGGAAAGACCTGTTAAGGACCATGACTCCCATATTAAAGTACTCATATCCTAAACGGTTTGGTTCAAAGTTGCTGCCGCTCTTTCCTGCAATCTCGCCGTAGTGCCTTTCTGAGTATCTAGCAATAAGTTCAGAGTACTCTTTTGTTAAAGGAAGATCTCTTTCTGGAACTCCAGCAAAGCATGAATTATCATCTATACTTTCAAAAATGTTAGGAGCATCTTCAGATACGTATACATCTGAATCAATGATTGCGATCTGGTCATACTCTGGTAAGAGATCAAAGGCGTTTTCTTTTTCAAGAATAGGAAGGTATCCTAGCCTCATCACGTGATCTGGCCTGTTATTTTGAAATATATTAGGTTTGATTCTCAGTATAGGTTGCGTCTGGATTCTATGCTCAATATTGTACTTTTCGCAATAGCGCTTGACAGACTCAACGCATGTATCATAAAGATTCTTGCGCTTTCCCATATACACCTGATAGATCAATCTTTTCATTTTACTACCTTAAAGATGTAGCTGTCTAGATTACCAGTGTTTTTCCTGAGATCAATCTGCTCAGGCTTATATGGATTTACTATATTTAAAAACTTATTATATTCTATCATGCTAAAGGTATCACCTTTGTTTGCAAAGAATGGAAGATTCATTTCTTGAATAGTGAGTTTGTCTATAGGGAAAACATCTTCGATATAAAAGATCCCACCTTTTTTCAGAAGAGGGTAAAGGTTACTAAACGTTGCAGCATTCGCTCTAGGAGTATGAAGACCGTCATCAATAATAAAATCGAACTTAACATTTCCCCAGTTCTCTTTGATATGTTCCTTTAGACCTGGAGACATACTGTCTGCTGATAACCACTTTACTCTTTCATGATCTAGAATACTGATTGTATTAGCCGATACTCTAGAAAAGTTATCGATACCATAGATCGTTGCATTTGGAAAATATTCTACCCAGGCCCTGATCGATTCTCCTCTTAAGATTCCTACTTCTAAGATGTTAATAGGTTCTTCTCTTACCTTTTCAAAATCTGACTCATAGACAGACTCATATCCGTGCCTATGCCCTTTATCACACTTGTGCTTGTTAAAAAGCTGACGTAGCATAATTAAATCCTTCACAATATCTCTTATAGTCTTCAATTAAAAGATCAAGCTCTTTGTCTACGCCTTCAATCTTATCGAACAACTCTCCGACGCTCACTGGAACTTTAACCATCATTCCCTTCATCCTCTAATTCTAAACTAAGCTGTTTATCGACCTCAAACTTACCCATTTTCTTCAGACGAATAACAACTTCATCGCCGTCTAGCCATAGGTCTTTGCCGTTCTCAATG
>CALBDR010000135.1 GCA_937927525.1 uncultured Candidatus Melainabacteria bacterium | reverse complement strand
CTTTTAATCTCATGAACAGTCACCTCATCGAGATGCTCGAACGATTTAGCTCTTATGTTAGCTCCAAATCTTGGTTGATAAGGACGCTCAAAATGGTTAGTAAGGACAATATTTTTAACCGCGCGTACCACAGCTTCATTATTTTCAAGCAGAGGCAAACGTCCAGTGACTGGATGTTTGTTAAACGTAATGTTTAAATCTCTGAATGTGACTTCGTTTGGTATCGGCATCGCTTAATCCTTTTGGATATTTATCCTTGAGACCGCGAATCCTGAATCTCTTTCCGGCGTTCTTTGCAAAGCTTAGCGATTTCACTCAGTGCTTTACGTGCTCTAGTTCCAGCAGTCTTGTTACCACTTTCAAACTTCTCACTTTCTTCTGTGTATGTCTCAAAAAGAGACTGTAATGTATCATGTATCATTTTATCCTCCGACAAATACATTTGATGACCCAGATGTCATCGATCCAGCGTCAGCACTATCACCTATTCTTCCCACTGCGATCCCGTTAATAAACACAGAGCTTGACCCCGCATTAAGATTAGCAACGTGTGGCACGCAAGGAGGTGCTGGTGGAAATGGATGTGATACAGTAGGAGCTCCTACAACAATTATATCAATACCATTTGCATGAACAGTTCCATCTGTTGCAGAAGATGCAATAGTTGTTGTACTAGAACATATGTGTCCAGTACTTAACGAATCTCCAACTCTACAGACAGCAGGCATTAGTTTAGATCAATCCTTGCAGCATCTACATCCAAGTTTCCAGTGATTCTAGTTGTAACACGTCCACTTATATTTTCGACAATGTTTCCACCAACGGTAGTATTGATATCACCATCTACTTTTAGATTGTAGTTACCTTTAATGTAAGTATTGCAATTACTATCAATTGTTAGATTGACAGATCCTTTAACGTTAACAAAGTCAGAACCTGCAATAACCTCGTAGTTATCGCCAACAATTCTAGTGACTTTATTTCCATCTTTATCTATCTCGTAGAACGTACCAGACTTATGATACTCGTGTATACGCTCGTTATCTGGAGTATCGTCATATTCTACTATGTGACCTGATTCAGTCTGTCTGACGTGGTTATATGGATACTCAGCCCCATATTCAATAGCAAGTTCGTTCCATGATGAAGCAGCGGCAGTAGGTACGGCTGATGTAAGACCAGTTTCCTTAGCATCCAGGACTTCGTGGTCAAAGTTAATATCATTTCTAGTTAGTCTGTTAACATCTGGTTCGTCTTTACGAGCTGGATAGACACCATTTGGATCTGTAAATCCTAAAC
>CALBDR010000134.1 GCA_937927525.1 uncultured Candidatus Melainabacteria bacterium | reverse complement strand
AAAGAAGGCAATACCTACTCTGCCAACGGATCTTTAGTAGCTCAAGGAGAGGACATCTCAGCTTTGACTGTGGGGTAGCAATGTACAGAAGCCAGCTGGTACTGAAGTTCAAATTCAAAAGTGAAGAAAGTCTTTTCTGGTTTGAGAGCTACTTGTTCGAAAAGAAGCTCAAGAAAGCTCAAACCTATCAAGATCTTGTCTGCTGGTTTGATGTTGCTGACCGGTACCAAGCTTGCTGGGTTCAAAAGATCTCTGAAGAACAAATGATTGTTGTCCTTCCTTTTTCTAAGAGCGTTACTCAAAAGACTATAGAAGGAATGTTTGAGTTTAATTCTGCTTTCCATCCTGTTACCGCTACTGTAGTCCACGCTACAGAAATTCAAATAACAGACAAGTTGAGAGAATATATAGTTGATCTTCAAAAGAGAAAAAACTATTTAGATAATATTCAAGGTAGAAATGTTGACGAACATGTTATAAGATACGATTGTATGAATAAGTAACTGCTATTACGTTCTCTCAGGAGCAAAACAAAGATGTTTAAGGTTAATGTAAAAAGTAACAAGCCGTGGCAGGTTCAACTCAAAGAACTTCCCAAGAACAAGTGGACTAATTATGCCCGCATCGCAAATCAAGTAGATGCTGAGAAAGAGGCAGCATGGTTATTGAACTCACTCAATGACTTTAGCTCATTGCTTGGCGGGTATCGCTTCGATGTCGAGATCGTAAATGGTCGAGATAAAATCTGGACGAAGACAATTTCATTCTAATGACAAGAAACACTAGTTATAATATTAGTAGCTAACGATTCCATTTTACAAGGAGAAAGATAATGAGTAACGTTAACAATGTATTTGGTACCTACAGCAACGGCTCTGTTGCAAAGAAGGTTGTAGCAGCTCTTCTAGACAACACTGGTCGTACCCGAAACGGTTCCGCTAGCGACTACAACTATGTTCGCTCCGTAGCTGAATTCGGTAACGAGAATGGCTTCATCACAAAAGGCCAAGCTCGCATTCTTGGAATGATGTACAACCGCATCATCGGTGGTGGCAAGCGCCGCAGCTGGAAGCGTCTCTAAGAGAAAGGTTTTATACCTTTCTCATTTTAGATCATAAAGGCAGCATATGAATACAGTACTAATGCTCGTATTGTTCTCTATTGCATTGAATTTTGTCTTGCTGGTCGCGTTTTGTGGTTTGGTGATTTCTGCATTTGTAACTCAGTCACGTCTAGAAAAGGTCTTGAAAGATGTTCTATCTTTAATAGATACTAGATTGGACGCACAAGATAGAAGAATTGCTGACCTTACAACATTGGTAGCACGTACTCAAGCTAGGGAATATATGGACTTCTTATCAGATCCATCTGGTAAGGTTAAGTCCTCAAACAAAAAGAATTTGTTTACTTTAATCAAAGATGAACAAACTAAAGACGACGACCCTAAGTAAATTGTCTACATTGCAAGAAACAATACGACGGCAATGAATGGTGGTGCTCACCCCAATGTAAGGGGTGGGTACTTTTTTCTTATCACAAAGCTCAGTGGCCACAACCTCCTACAGAAACTGAAGATGAATATTGGCGATGGCTTCGTAACATGCCTGAAGACTATACGCCAT
>CALBDR010000133.1 GCA_937927525.1 uncultured Candidatus Melainabacteria bacterium | reverse complement strand
ATCAAAGAC
Source organism: uncultured Candidatus Melainabacteria bacterium (assembly GCA_937927525.1). Taxonomy (GTDB): domain Bacteria; phylum Cyanobacteriota; class Vampirovibrionia; order LMEP-6097; family LMEP-6097; genus DT-14. The sequence continues at coordinate 4,765 of CALBDR010000133.1, read as the reverse complement.
CTTTGGAATTATTTCATATTGCTTTTTTATAAAAGGCATACCGTTTAATACAATAGTAAAAGCAATTTTTCGCATCTGTTAAAATAGTTAGTCGTTAGTGAATTGTCGTTTTTCGAAACTGATTTTTTGTTGAAGATAAGACATTTTTTCTTCTAAACTCCTGAGACGTTCATCTAAAATTTTAATTAGATCTATGTCCGTTTCTTCTAGAAGCATTTCTCCAATTTTAACAGCTTCTTCGTTAATTCTATCAATCTCTTTATCGAGCCATAAAATTGTTTCTAATCTCGACATATTGTTCCAATTATAGAAGCAACAAAAGATTAATCAACTAAATAACAAAGACTTTACACTTTCCGTTTTTGGAATAAGCCTTCATTGCGTCTTCATACTTGTCGTAAAGTACAACACTGCCGTCGGAATATACAGCTTTAAATTTTGTAGGATTTAGTTTCAAAAAATCCATTGTTGAATCAATAGCATCGTTAAGTGCTTTATCAGACGTTTTATCTTCATAGGCGTTTCCACTAGTATTCATAAAAGCTATTTATAAACTTTGTGCATAAAACATGTTGGGTGGGTAACGCTCCCACATAAGGCAGTTTTGGAGACTGCTGCATTACTTGTCTGCCACCAACATAAAAATGGTTGCGGGGGTGGGATTTGAACCCACGCATAGAGGCTTATGAGACCTCTGACTTAAACCGCTTGTCGACCCCGCAATTTAAAGTTAAACGTCATAAAAATTATTTAAGCATAATGGCGGGTAGAGTAGGATTTGAAAAACGGGTGCAGAGGGACTCGAACCCCCGAGGGAATTTATACCCCAGCAGTTTTCAAGACTGTGTCCTCGACCAGCCGGACTACACCCTAACGAAATCTATTTTCCATCCTTTTGTTTTTCATGTAATACCTTTTGAAGGATGGTTTAGTTGTATCTTCTTTGTGTTTAATCATCAACGAAGAAAAAATTTGTTCTACTATTTTTTTGGTTGTTAACACATCAGCCAGTGCTTGATGCCAGTTTTCAATTTGACCAAACAAGGCTTTTGATAAAGTACCAAGATTACTAACAACAGTTTTTCTTTCGTTGCTTTTAGTATATTTTGTTGTGAGTTGGTCAAGCAAGGCTTTTGCTTCTTGTGAACCTTCTTCTTCTTGAGATCTTAAAAGAGGAATAAAAAATCTTCTTGAAAAGGCTAAAGAATCTAAAACAGGTACATTTTTAATAGTTTGAATGCCGTATTTTTTCATTCTTACGTTAACCATCTTCATGTCATACTCAGCATTATGAGCTAACAAAAAGCTTGATTGTTCAGCAAATTCTTTAAATTCTTTTAAAGCTTGTTCTTCTGATGAATTTGTTTTTGCCTTTTCATCATAATAATTGGTCATTTGCAAAAGCTCGTCAATCGTTTTATCTCTTTCATTCTTTCTTTCAAAACGTTGAGCTTGTTGAGCTATTAATTGTTTGGTCTCTTCTGTAAGTTCAATTTTTTTATAAAACTGCTCTTTTCCTCTTACAGCAGCAATTTCAATAATCTGAGCGACAGATGGTAGCAAACCAGTTGTTTCTGTATCAAAATAACAAACAGTATTAAAATCAATATCCTCTAAGGGATTTGGTTTATTTAAATTGAATGGACTATAGCCTTCGTTTAACATTACTAATATTTATTACGGAACGAGCAGGATTTGAACCTGCGGAGGATTTAAACCCTCGGAGCTTTAGCAAAGCTCTGCTTTAAGCCACTCAGCCACCGTTCCAATAAAAATGCTCCAGGAGGGACTCGAACCCCCATGCCTTACGGCAACAGATCCTAAGTCTGTCGCGTCTGCCAATTTCGCCACTAGAGCTTTAAAGTATGGAGGTGAGGAGACTCGAACTCCTTACCTTCTGAATGCAAATCAGACGTTCTACCAGATGAACTACACCCCCGTAAAATTGTGAGACGTTTACCCGCGACGTCTCAGGACTAATTTTAACTCTTCCTAGAGGGTTCCCTAGAAAAAGAATGTCGGCTCCATTTATAAAATTAATCCAAGCTTTTATCAAATAGGCTGAGTGGGACTCGAACCCACAACCAATACCTTAAAAGGGTACTGCTCTACCATTGAGCTATCAGCCTTCAAAATGTCAAAGAAATGGACAGTGAGGGGTTCGAACCCCCGACCCCCTCGGTGTAAACGAGGTGCTCTACCGCTAAGCTAACTGTCCGTATTGTTATATTTAAACCAAGCATATACTAATATTGAGCACATGACAAGGCCAACACAATAATTTAAAAACCACCACAATCCGAAGGTTCCGAGAAACATATAAACCATACCAGAAATATATCCTCCGATAGACATAAGAATGAGAGTCAAAGAAACATCTTTTGAAGATTTATTTCGAAAAATTTTAACTATTTGTGGGATGTAGCAAAACATAAAACACAAAGTCATTATAACTCCAGCTATCTCCTTGATTGCAATGTTCATTTAAGACTCGAGGTTAGTTAAAATATACTTTTAAATTTTTTTAAAAAGCTGAGCAGTACTGTTTTGCTGTCCGTGATCAACAAGCAACACATCAATTCCAGCTAGCTCAGCAAGCACACATACTTCTACATGATCGTCTATATGCAGTTGTGATCCTAATTTTTTTAGGAAAGGTGTTTTATTTTTTGAATTAGTACAAATGATAGATTTAATAGGCAATTTACAACTCTTCACAAAATCTACCATCTCTTGTTTATCGTCTTCTGAACGAAACGAAACAATATGAGCTTCCCACTCACCAGAACGGACTTTATCAAAAACAAAATTTATAACACGATATATAGGCTTTAAAGACGTACCGCCCCAACCAGTCATACTAGTAGTAGCTAACGTATCGTCAAAATCTACTGTTAATATTTTTTTCATGTTAGTTTCAAAATTTCTATATAAAAGTATAGCATCCTCGACGGGATTCGAACCCGTACTGACACCGTGAAAGGGTATTGTGCTAACCGTTACACTACGAGGACAGCTAATTATAGTGTAAACTATTTATAAGTATTATTCAACCTTTATTCTTCGGTATTCCAAAATGGTAGCATAACTTGAACATCAAGAAAATCAGCTACGAGGTCTAGAGATGCTTGTGTTGTTCCTCCGATATGCCAACAATATTCTTTTGTGTCATCAGGTAGGTTTTCAAGCTTCCAATCATATATTGTTGCTACTGTTCCTTTGCTATCTTCTAAAGACCAAAAGCAGAACATATCATTTTCAATTCCCTGCAAAGGAGGTCCAAGCCGATGAATGAGTTTCTTGAGAGTAATTTGTACATATCCCTGAAGGATTGAATTACTGGTGTTTGTTGATTCAGAATTAATAAGCATAGTTAAATTTATTTTTTATGGTACCCAGGGTGGGACTCGAACCCACACGGTCAAAGACCAACGGATTTTAAGTCCGTTGCGGCTGCCATTACGCCACCTGGGCATATTTTATAAAGATTTAATTTCAAAATCAACTTCTACTTTTTCGAATGTTTGTTCTGAATCTGCTGAGATATAAAGCTGGCAAAGCTCTCCAGTGTTAATCAGAACAGCATTATACCCGTTGTTTGTTTGTTTTATTTTTTGATACAAGTGAGGCAAACTTTCATCACTGATATTGACTACAAAAAAATCTCCAACTTCTAGCTCTTTAAAAGGTACTCTCATTGAGGAGTTGTTCCATTTCTTGTTCAAGTTCGATTTCTGTTTTGAGTCGATATCCACCTTTTATTTTTTTAACCATTCCTTCTTGAATCATATATTCAAGAGTTTGTTTAACTTGATTGTACTGTTCTTGGTTTGTCATAAATTAAGCTTGTTGACTTAGAGCTCGACCAATTGCAATGCGAACTCCGAGCCGTTTATTATAGCTATCCTGATTGGAGCAATGTGCAACACCTGTCAAGTTTTTCCCATCAGGTGTTGTAATCTCAATTGTAGTAGTACCTCCTTTTGCAGTAACTTGTTTTGTAATATTGTCGAGATGTTCAACCAATTTGTAGTTTCGAGTATGAAGTACTCGTACCTTGTATCCACTTTGTCTTAGCTGTTTAACCGTCGGAATCATGAAAATATACTAAAACCAAAATGAGGACAAATCAACTTATTCTTACATGAATTTCCATATCATTTATGTTATGAAAATATGAAACAGCCCTTTTTGAGTTATTTTCGTTTGTATAGAAATCTTCCGTTTCATGGCCTTTTTTAATAACAAAGATTTTAGTCACAGGCTCAATTTCAGAGAATAAAATATCCTGTTCAATTAAGTTTCTTAGTTTTTCTGTATCCCAACCAATATCATCTTTATCCCAAAAGACGATTGCATTTATTCCACAGCTCGTAATGATCTCAAAACATTTAGGAGTTTTCATTTTTCTTTTTTAATACTAATAGTTTGTAGAGTAATCAAGAGCACAACACCTGCTAACCACGTCCAAAATGTATACAAAATACTTAAATTGAATAGTGTATTTAGTGCCCAAATTATTGCAAGAGGCCAAAGACAAAAAAATACAAATGCGACACAAATTAAAATTACATATCCAGCAATTTACGTAAGTTCCATAGGAGCAAATTTATTATCTTTGTAGGTTACTACAGATAGGTTTTTATCCATTTATTCTTTAATAAGTTTATGCTGTTTTTACAAAATAACAACTGCATTTTTATTTGTTTTTCTTTTTTATTCCGTGATTTTTACTAACAGAAGGTCTCTGCTTTGTTTTTTGTTG
>CALBDR010000132.1 GCA_937927525.1 uncultured Candidatus Melainabacteria bacterium | reverse complement strand
GGCCTATACCGTCCCCTTTAGCAACAGTAATTTTAGTTTTTGTAGCAATATTTGTATTCATAACGATGATTTTATCATCTTATGCTTGCTATTCAATAAGTCCTTTTATTAAATAAGATTGAAGCTGTTTTTATCTAAAGTCTTCTCAGGCATTCTATTTACACTCGGATTAACTAAACCCAACTTCAAATTTAGACATAACTAAATCAGCTAAATCCTCATCCCGACAAACTATAAAAAAATCTATAATACCATTTCCAGAATAGCCTCTGGCTCTAAAACCAGCTCCTGTTCTTCCGACAAGTTTTATATGCCCAGGAGAAAATTTATGACGAGCACAAGCAGATAAACCCAGTATTATTTTTAAGCCAAGTTTGTTTTCAAGCCAGTTTATATTTTTTTTTAGTTCCCTTGGAACTGATTTGTGCTTGCCTCGTGCCACAATATTATATTAATACCTAAACTCATTTCCCAAATACTTTTTAAGAGCTTTATCTACTTTCACTGAATTATAAACAACCTTATTTGAGGATATAGCGTCAAACAGTATTACCTGTTGTGGTTTGTTCATCAAAAACAGATTTCACTTTCTTTACAATATCTGCTTCCACTAAAAGCTTAGCGTGCTTAGCAGCATTTTTAATAGCTTCAGCATTAGAACTACCATGTGAAATTATAGAAATCTCATTTAAGCCGCCTAACATAGCACCGCCATAACTAGAAGGATCAAAGTGACTTTTAATTTTCTTAAAAGCACCTTTAGCTTTAAGAACTATTCCGGCTGCTTTCCCAAAAATACATGAAGATAGTTCATTCTTAAAGCTATCAGCCATCATTCTTAAGCCACCTTCAAGTGCTTTAAGATGAATATTGCCGGTAAATCCATCACAGACAGCAACCTCACAGATATTATTAATGATAGTATTCCCTTCAACATTACCTACAAAGTTAATATTAGGCTCAGCCTTAATTAAATTAAAAGACTCTTTATAAAGTTCAGTCCCCTTTCCCTCTTCTTCACCGATATTTAGCAAACCGACTCTAGGGTTATCATTTTCAAGCAATGCAGCAGCTAAAAATGAGCCAAGCTTAGCGACTTGGAGCATTTGTTCAGCAGTAGTAGCAATATTAGAACCTGCATCTAAAAGTAACATCTTATTTCCATTAGTAGGAATTAAAGTACAAATACAAGGTCTTTCAAAATTAGGGATTCTTTTAAACTCAAATAGAGATGCAGCTGTAGCTGCTCCAGTATTACCAGCTGAAATTACCGCAGAGGCTTCCCCCTCTGTGACAAGCTTGTTAGAAATCACTAAACTACTATCTTTTTTTTGTTTAATCGCCTTAGCTGGATTCTTTTCATCCATCTCTATCACAGATTTAGAAGGAATAATTTCGATGTTATCTTTCTTAAAATTAGCTCCAAGCTCCTTTAAGATATTAAGTACTATAGTTTCATCCCCAACTATAAGGGATTTGATTTTAAGTTCTCTTGACGCTTCTAAAGCGCCTTTTACGATTTCGTAAGGTGCATTATCTCCACCCATAGCATCAAAGCTTATACTGATCATAATTATTCTTCTTCTATAAGAACTGCTTCATCTACAGCAATATCATCAACTTCAGGTAAAGCATCTACCGAAGCAACTAATGAATCAGTAAGTTCTTCACCTTCCTTAATTTCAACAATCTTGTTAACAGTGATTACAGAATCATCATCATCCATGTTCTGGACTTTAACCCCAGTAGCCATTCTTCCTTGTGATGAAATATTCTTAGCAGCTTGTCTTGCAATAAGACCTTTAGCTGTAGCTATCATAAATTCTTCTTCAAGTTCTACGCTAGTAATACAAGCCATCTTACTAGATGCAGTTTTAAACTTCGTAGCGATCAAACCTAGCCCCCCACGACCTTGAACTCTAAACTCACTTAGCTTAACTCTCTTACCATAACCATCATTCGTAATAACTAATAGGTCAAGATTCTCGTTATCGCAAACAGCGTCAAAGCCTACCAGGAAGTCACCTTCTCTTAAGCTTATAGCTTTCACACCACGAGCAGTTCTCCCCATAGCTCTAACTTCACCTTCATCATAACGGATTACCATACCATCAGCAGTTCCTAAAACTAATGTTTTAGTTCCATCTGTACATATCACCCACTTCAATTCATCTTCAGCATCTAAGTTAATAGCTACGATTCCTGATCTTCTTACAGAACTAAAGTCAGAAAGAGTAGTTTTCTTAATGACACCCTTTGATGTCAACATAGTTAAATAATAACCATCATCAAACTTAGAGATAGGCATTACTGAAGTAATCGACTCTTCAGGCTTTATCTGTACCAAATTAACCAGTGCCTGACCTTTATGCTGACGGCTACCTTCGATAACATCGAATACTTTCGCACTGTAAACTGTTCCCTTATTAGTGAAGAAAAGTAATGTGTCATGCATTGATGCACAGAATAAGCTCTGTAAGTCGTCCTCTTCCCTTGTCTTAATTCCACCTTTTCCTTTAGTAGCTCTTCTCTGTCTTTCAAAAGTCTGAAGAGGAATTCTCTTAATGTAGCCTTGACTAGTTAAGAATACAACCATTCTTTCGTTAGCAATAAGGTCTTCAATATTCATTTCGCCTTGATCAGCTACAAGCTGAGTCTTCCTCTCATCACCAAATTTATTGATAATTTCTCTAGTCTGTTCTTTTACTTTATCTAAAATAAGTTCTCTGCTAGCTAATAGCTCTTTAAGCTCTTTAATTAATTGAATAAGTTCTTCATGCTCTTTTTCAATTTTCTCTCTTTCTAAACCAGTTAAACGTCTTAACTGCATCTCGAGTATAGCGCTCGCTTGTTCTACACTTAAATCAAACTTAGAAGTTAAACCACTTCTAGCTTCCTCAGAAGATGCTGATGCTTTAATGAGAGCAATGATTTCATCAATATTATCTAAGGCTTTCAATAAACCTAAAAGTATATGGTCTCTAGCTTCAGCTTTCTTTAAGTCATACTGAGCCTTTCGAGTAATCACTTCAACTCTAAACTCAATAAATTCCCTAAGGATAGTTAATAGCCCTAACTGTTTAGGTTTTCCTTTCACTAGAGCAACAATGTTTACTGGGAAGTTTTGCTGAAGTGGTGTAAATTTAATTAAGTTATTAGCGATGACATTTGCATTAGCGTCTTTTTTCAGCTTAATAACTATTCTAGTTCCCTGACGACCAGATTCGTCATTTGCGTCTGCAATACCAGTAAGTTTTTCATTTTTAACTAATTCGGCAACTTTGCTAACAAAAGCTTCAGCACCAACTAGATAAGGTAACTCTGTAATAACAACAGCACTCCTACCTTTACCGATGTCTTCAATAGTAAAAGTTCCTTTCTGAGTAATAGAACCTCTACCAGTCTCAAAATATTCACGAATCCCTTTCTTACCAATAATAGAACACCCAGATGGGAAGTCTGGACCTTTGATGATTTTCATCAATTCGTCCACTGTCATATCAGGATTATCGATTAAAGCGATAACGGCCTCCATAACTTCATTAAGGTTATGAGGTGGAATATTAGTGGCCATACCAACAGCAATACCAGTACCACCATTTAGAAGAAGGTTTGGGAGCTTAGATGGTAAAACATTTGGTTCCTGAAGTGAACCATCAAAGTTATCAACAAAATCTACTGTCTCTGAACCGATATCTGCTAAAACTTGGGCAGACATCTTCTCTAGTCTAGACTCTGTATATCTCATCGCAGCTGGACCGTCATCAAGGCTACCGAAGTTACCATGACCATCAATCAAGGTATAACGAGAACTGAATGGTTGCGCCATACGCACTAATGAATCATAAACAGCCGTATCACCGTGTGGGTGATATTTACCAAGAACTTCACCAACAATACGAGCACATTTTTTATAAGGCTTATCTGAGTACATGTTCATGTCATGCATCGCATATAGAATTCTTCTATGGACTGGTTTTAAACCATCTCTCACATCAGGAATGGCACGAGAGACAATTACTGACATGGCATACGAAATGAAACTAGTAGTCATTTCATCCTGTACATTTATATCTACGACTTTTCCGCCATTACGAAAAGATTCTTCTGCTGCTCCGCCTTTAGTTGCCATAAGTTATCTGAGTATTGATTATACTATGTATTTTTCAGCTGTACTGAAAACTTCGTTTTTCCGAAAAAAAAGAGACTCCGAAGAGTCTCTTTTTTTAAGTTAACTAAACTACTGTGCTTACCCGTTAACAGCTTCTTTGAACTGTTTTCCAGGAGAGAAACCAGGAACATCACAAGCAGGGATTTTAATTTTCTCACCATTTTGTGGGTTTCTACCTTCTCTAGCTTTTCTATGACGTTTTTCAAATGTTCCAAAGCCAGTTAATGTAACTTTCTCACCAGCTTTAACAGTAGACTTAACAGCCTCGATGAAAGCAGCAAGCATAGAATCAACTTGCTTTTGAGTCATTTGAGTATCTTCAGCAATTTTTGCAACCAATTCAGCTCTATTCATGTAATTTCTCCTTAATTAGCGCTTATTTCCTAACTATTCTGTGATTATATATCCAAAATCATAAAATATACAAGGTTATTTGCAAAAAAGATGTTTTTTTTTGAAAAATGCTAAAATTCTTAATTGCTGAGCTAATTTCAAGCAAAAGGAGATATCTTGGACAATCATCCAAGTAAAATTTCAAATATTAGTAGCATAACTCCCTTGTTCTCAAACAGGGAGATAAAGCGTAATGACTACATAGTACCAAATGAGATTTTAAAAAATAAACAAAAATTCATTAACTTAGTTCATAGTTACAACAATAAGTTAGCTGACTATTCGTCTAGATTAATGGTTTCAAGCTCCACTTTAGCTGTTACTTTAAGAAATATTTTCAAGTATCACCCTAATTATCGTTTCACCTACGATGAGTTGTTTAACATGCTTTTAAAAGCTTTGGATACTCATGATTTTGTTACCCCTAAAGCTAGCATAGAAAACGAAAGAGCGACCAGAAAGCAGATTGCGGCAGATGAAAAAGCTTTAGCTGGCAAAGTCGAACTTGTAGACAGATTTTCAAGTGCTCAGCAAACAACACAAACAAATACTGACTTTGACGAATCTGCCCTAAAGAATGATCTAAAAGCTGTAAGCTATTTAGGAAACAACCCTCAATATCCGCATCAACTCCAAAATAACAAAAACTTCGCTTCATGGCTACTTAATAATCCTGCTGCTTTGGGCAGTATGCTAAGTAAACCACAGTTTACATCTTTCTTTGTTAGTGCCTTTAATCCAAGAATGGTTGAAAAGATGAGCCCAATATTCTTTTCACAAATGGCTTCTCTAATAGGTCAATTATTGAAATTGCGTCAAGGGAAAGCATCTGGAACATCAATGGGAATCGAAGAAGAAGAACACTTAGAAGATGCTAGAAAATCTTCTGAAATGGATAGCGATAACCATAACCATAGAATAGTAGATGAAGTTAAAAATGTTATTAATATAATTCCGATAAAATCAGTTAAAGACTTTCTTCTAGAAGCTGAGAGATTCGTAGAAGAAGAAATTGCGATGTTCTATTCCCTCCAAAAACATCTAGAAAAAGAGATCTTAAAGCAAATCAATAAAAACAAGAAATAATGTCAGACTTCAAAAATGAACTTACTCAATATATTTGCTCTACCTTTAAGCTTGAAGATGATTTACTAAGGAGCATTATTCAACAACAAAGTGAAGCTGGTGGACCAATGATGAACATCGGTGCAGACCAAGGAAAGTTTATTAGCATACTTGTTAAAATTAGTAAGTCAAGAGAAATTCTTGAAGTTGGAAGTTACTTTGGCTATAGCAGTATATGGTTTGGTAGAGCACTTAAAGCACTTCAAGATAGCGAAAATTCCAAAGCTAATCACTACTCCCTAACTTGTCTTGAAAAATCTGGGAAACAAATTCCCATCATTGAAAGTAATTTAAAAGAAGCTGGTCTAGAAGAGTTAACGGAAGTCATTAATGCAGAGGCTAAAACATACTTAGATAAACTAATTCAAGAAGAAAGAGTTTTTGATTTAATGTTTATTGATGCTGATAAAGGTAATTACCCCATATACCTAAAACAGGCTGAAAAACTAGTTAAATCAGGTGGGATACTACTTGTAGACAATGTCCTAGGGCTTCACTCATATGAAGTAATTGATAGTAGAAATCAAGATAAACGTATCAATGCAATTAAGGAATTCAATTCTCTACTAGCAGATTCTAATACATTTGAAGGCAGTATTCTTACTATCCAAGCCGGTTTAGCTGTAGCTATCAATAACTGCCCCAGTTAAATGCATATTGCGGAAAAATGACCCCTAAAAAAAACTCTCAAGACTTTTTAGAATCAAAAACCTGGAGAATAAGAAGATGGAAATAAATCACTGCCCACATTGTGAGGCAAAATATAAATTTGTTAAGGCAGGGACTTACACTAAAAAGAGCGGGAAAAAAATACAAAGATTTAAATGTAAAGCTTGTAATAAAGGTTTTTCAGAACAGAGTTTTAGATATGATTATCGT
>CALBDR010000131.1 GCA_937927525.1 uncultured Candidatus Melainabacteria bacterium | reverse complement strand
CAATCCCACGTGACTCCATCATCTCTCGAGTTACAGCTGCCTCAGTATCATAGTATACAACACCACCAGTTGGGTTTGCTTCTAAGAACTGCTTAACAGCAGAAAGTACAAAGAAAGTCTTACCAGTTGCAGACTCGCCAGCAAAGGCAGTTACTTTGTTGTTAGGAATTCCTCCATAGAGGCTGCCAGATATAGCAGCATTAAGCATGTAGCATCCAGTATCTACATAACCACTAAATTCACCAGACGATTGGCCATCTGCAAGGATAGATGTATCTTCATCTTTTACAGCTTCGACTAGATCTGAGAAAAATGTACTCATATAAAAAAATCTTCCAATGTTTGAGTTTTTTCTGTTCGCCAACCAACGGCGTCGAGAATAGTTCTGATAGGTTCTAAGTATCCCTTATCGAATTGTAGACTATAGTTGATGAATCGATCTAAGTCAACCTCTTCTGGGATACCATTTGGAGCAGCTAACACGTTCTCGTGGAGCGGGTTGGGAAGTTTCATATAACAAAATTTAATCTTGTCACCATTGTTAATAGCTTGGTATCTGTTGTCTAGTTTCTTTTCCTTGATCAGGTTGTTGTAGATCAGTGCACCACGAACATGGATCGGAGTTGCCTTCTTGTATACAGAAGCAGCGTCAACATACTTCTGTAAATTTTTAACGCCGCGAGGAAAAGCTACATCGTCAAACGACATTCGATGAAACTTCTTACGGAAGTCGTCGATAAAGTCAATAACAGAATCTTCATCCTTTTGCATAATCACGTTAAGAGTCTTCTTAATGTAATCTCGACAAGCAGCTGGAGTAGATGATCTAACAGCTTCGATGCCCATGATCTTTAATTGTGGTTCTTTATAGCGAACACCTTCGTTGTCATGCACATTGAGAATGTATCGTTTCTTTGCAGTCCAGATACCCTTGTCTGCAATACATTCTCGCTTCATTTTCATTTTTTGGTCATAGGCACTAACATACTGAGCAAGCTCCTCGTAGCACTTGTCAATATAAGGTTCAAGTTTCTCTCGACAAACCTTATCCAAGAAGGTAACGATCTTCTCTTTAGGAACCGCAGATGGGTCTTCGTAAGAAAACTTAACAAGTCGATCAAGGCTAACGTAAATAGAGTCCGTATCCGAAGCAATAACATAGTCATTGTTATCAGTCTTCAGCAGCTTGTTGAGATACTGGTTGATCTTTTTCTCGATCCACCGAATAGAAAGCTGACCAGAAGTTGTAATCGATTCAGCATACTTGATATCATACCATCTGAAATAATCATTGCCAGCTATCCGAGAGCGCCGTATGCAGAGTTCAACTGAATCTTTTTTGCCATCTGCATATTATCGAGGCGAGAGATTTCAGTTTCTGTCTGCATACGTAGCTCTCGTAGCTCCTTATCTGTTAGTTGTGTGAGGTCTTGCATTTCCAACCTTTCGATTTACCTTTTGATACAGGCCTTCCAGTGCGTGAGCTATTCCACACTGACACATAAGTAAGATCGTGCTCTAAACAAAAGTCCTGTAAGCGATTAGTAGTATACTCAATACCAGCAGGCGATTCAACAATAAAAGTAGTAGACATTTTATCACGGACAGTTTCTTTATCTGCCCACATATCATTCCAGTGTGATTTGTATTTCATTATGTTTGATTGTCGTGGTCGCTTCCTGCCAGTGTTGTATTGTATAGCCTTCTGTATATTTAAACGACTTTGATCTGATTTTTTCTTTCTAGATTCTTTAGTTTCATTGGCCTTTCTACTTTCCAGATTTTTTTTGACTATGTCCGGATCATGCATAGGATTTGGACGATGATTTCGTGTTGAGTTTACATATGTCCAAGAGCCCTGCCCTCCTTCGTTTAAATTATAACAAAGAGGATCGATTAGGGATTCGCTTAATAATTCCTTCTCCTTTTTATATGCAAGTGACTCTGTATTATATTTGTATAGTATTTTTTTATCAAAAGAGTCTTTTCCATATTTTTGAATGGCTCGTTTTACAATCTTACCAGAACCATAATATCCGTCATTTGGATTATCAGTTTTATGAACGCCTATGTAATATCTATCGTTGCGTTTGTTTGTGATTTTATAAACGTAATACATATTAGTTCCTTTCTCTTGTATTTAGAGAAAGTAATCGTTAGAGAGAGCGACGTTGCTCTTCAGCTTTTACTGCCTCCAAGAGCTTTTTAGCTTCGATCATCTTACCTTTGTACATCTTACGGTCTTCATACATCTTGTCCATAAGCTCAGGTAAGAAGCCACGTTTGTTCTTGTTAAACAAGAAGCCAGTAGCAGCAACAGTCACATTCTCTCTAGCGATCTTATCTTGAACTGCTGGCTCCTTCAGAGCTCCATCGATGATGTCATCGACTGTAAGATTGGTGCCAATGTGACCAGCAAACGTGTCTGGCGAAATATTGTATTGCATGATCAAATGTGGATACAGAGAATTGAGGTCGAACGAGCAAACCCAGTTATGCATTCCGACTTGCGGATCTTTTACATAAGCTCCAACGA
>CALBDR010000130.1 GCA_937927525.1 uncultured Candidatus Melainabacteria bacterium | reverse complement strand
GTTACATTGGTAATCTGGGCTATTTTCTCAATGGGTATCTTCCTTTTTGGAGCTGAATTAAATGAGATGACGGGACCTTTTGGTTATCCGTTAACTTATTGGTTCACTTGTCAAGGTTCTCTTGCAATATTTGTAATCCTGATTTTCTGGTTTGCAGGTAGACAAGAAAAAATTGATGAAGAATTCGGCTTTAGTGAAAAAGGAGACGACTAATGATAAAAGGTAATTTTATAGACAATTTGCCTAAAGTTTATGGAATCTATACAGGTGGTTTTATAGCTTTCATATTACTGATGGCAATTGGTGAGTCGATGGGTATGTCTGCAAAAGCAATAGGTATTTGCTTTGTAGGTTTTACCATTTTCATCTACGCAGCAATTGGTTGGCTATCTAGAACAGCTCAAGCGAGTAACTATTATGTAGCTGGAAGATCAGTTCCAACTGTGTTCAACGGAATGGCAACAGCAGCCGACTGGATGTCTGGTGCTTCATTCGTTGCAATGGCAGGTGGTATCTACTTCAAAGGTTACGGATATATGGCTTTGCTTGTTGGTTGGACAGGTGGTTATGTTTTGGTTGCAACTTTATTAGCACCATACTTAAGAAAATTTGGCTGTTATACAGTTCCAGATTTCGTAGGTACAAGATACGGTGGTAATGCAGCTAGACTACTTGCGGTAATCGTTTTAACGGTTGCTTCATTTACTTATGTGACTGCTCAAATTAACGCTACAGGTACTATTGCAGCTGTTGCTCTAGATATCCCGTTCCAATACGCAGTATACGTTGGACTAGTAAGTATTTTATTATGTTCAATGCTTGGTGGTATGAGAGGGGTAACTTGGACACAGGTTGCACAATATATTGTACTAATTATAGCTTACCTACTTCCAGTATTCTGGATCAGTAACAACATCGGTGCGGGTTTCTTCCCTCACTTTATGTTAGCTGATGAAGTTGCTAGAATTGGTGAGTTAGAACAACAGTTTGGGTTTGTTAAAAACTCTGCTGCTGATTTAGCTACAGTACCTAAAGGGTTAGCTGGTATTACTCAAGCTCACTCTGAAGTTAACGCAACACCTTGGGCTTTCATCTCATTAGCATTAGCGATGATGATGGGAACAGCTTCATTACCACACGTAATGATGAGGTTCTTTACAACTCCAAGCGTAAAAGCAGCTAGAAAATCAGTAGGTTGGTCAGTATTCTTTATCTTCCTACTATATTCATCTGCGCCAATGTTAGCGACGCTTTCTAAACTTGCGCTAATTGACCCGAACTTACCAACAGGTATTATCGGTAAATCAATTGCAGAAGTTCAGGCGATCGATTGGTATCAAAACTGGAACTCAGCTAATCTGATGTTTGTCAGCGACTTTAACGGAAATGGAACTGTTGAATTAAACGAGTTCTTCATGGGTGGTAAAGCCGTTGTATTAGCAACACCAGAAATAGCAGGATTACCGTATGTAATCTCAGGTCTAGTTGCTGCTGGAGGATTAGCAGCTGCGATGTCAACTGCGGATGGTTTAATTCTAGCGATTGCAAATGCAATCTCTCACGACGTTTACTACAAAATGGTAGACCCGAAAGCAGAGACTGCAAAACGACTAGTTGTTGCAAGGGTATTACTTGTAATAATTGGTTTCGCTGGTGCAACTATTGCAGCCATGGAGATCCAAGGTATCTTAGGTTCAGTGATCTGGGCTTTTGACTTTGCGATGTCTGGATTGTTCTGGCCACTTGTACTTGGTGTATGGTGGAAGAGAGCTAACAAAGAAGGTGCTATAGCTGGTATGGCTTTAGGATTAATTTCTGGTTTTGCGTATTTAATTTGGGTACGTAATGGTGGAAGTGGATTCTTAGGAATTACTCAGTTAACATTTGGTATCTTCGGATCTACTGTTAGTTTAGTAGCTATGGTAATAGTAAGTCTAATGACTTCAGAACCAAGTGCTGCTACTCAGAAAATGGTTGACGATTCTAGGGTTCCTTCGGGTAACGCTGTAATCGGTGGTCAAAAATAAATAATCTTTTTAAAGGGGCGATTAATTTCGCCCCTTTTATTTCATTTCATTATCCAATATAAATTTCTTTAATGTCTGCTAACTTTCATCCTCTAGTCTATATAATTGACTATATTCTTGGAATTATCATGTGGACTTTGGTTGGTAGAGTTGCAATGAACATATTTCAAAGGGAAGACTCTCAATTCTTCTTTATGAAAGCTTTTGTAAAATTTACAAATCCACTATTAACAATATTTAAGCCTGTGACACCTAAATTTATTATCCAACCACTTGTGCCTCTTTATGTGGCTTGGTTCTTCTTTATGATTAGATTTTACTTAATGCCATATCTGTTAGGCTATTCTGTTATGGGGATGCTATCGTTTCCTCTTGAAAGTGAAATATCTAGACAGATTTATCAATTTTTTAATTCAATAAAATTTTAAAAGTTGATACTAATAAATTTAGTATCCAATGAAAAAAATACAAATTTCACCTTCAATATTGTCAGCTGATTTTAGTCAATT
>CALBDR010000129.1 GCA_937927525.1 uncultured Candidatus Melainabacteria bacterium | reverse complement strand
AAAAAAAGGCCCTGCTTCATATGAAACAGGGCCTTAAATATTAGAGAATGTTAATCTTTATCAGATCAGTGCATTATTTAACAACATTGATTTGTTGTACTAATTGCATCTCATCTGCTTTGATTACCACATTGTATACGCCATTTGCTGATGAAGACATATCAATTGCTATTGGATATCTTCCTGCTGTCATCATCTCTGTTCTCTGTACTGTAGATACTAAAGATCCTGACATGTCATATATTTCTATGCTTACATTCATCTCTTCTGTCAAGTTAAGTGTCATCGTTGTTAAGCCGTTCTCTGTTGGATTTGGTGCAATTGTCTCTACTGACAATGTTCCTTCTAATCCTCCTAGAGTTACCATCTTAACTCCGCTATAATCATATGATCCATCTAAGTCTACTGACTTTAATCTGTAGGCATATGTCTGACCAAATGTTACTTCTTCATCTGTTACAGGACCGTAGAAGTTTGTTTCACTACTTGTTCCTGCTGCTGATACTTCTGCTATCGCTGAGAAGCTTGTTACATTTCCATCTAATACATTCGATTTCTCAACTACGAATTTAGATGAATTGATCTCTGATGATGTTTCCCAGTTTAGTACTACTTTGTTTCCTACTTGATTTGCATCAAATGCTGTTAACTCTACTGGTACTATCGAACCATCGTTTGCATTTAAGTAATCTAACACACCTTTCAATACGATATCGATATTATCGAAGTGTCTCCAATCAATACCGAAGTATACTGAGTTGTATGCAAGTGTTGATGTTGCTACACCCATTGTGTTATTTTTCTCAAATTGTGCAATCGTTGAATCATACTTGAATGCTGCTTCTGCTAAACCATCACCTTCTTCATTGTATACACTCATTACTGAAGGATAAGGATATAGATCTGTATCACCATTTGATAATGCTGGCTCTTTTACTTCTATTTCCCAATCTTGTGCTACATTGATTCCAGTTACTGTATTGAAGTATGCTTCTCCATTGCCTAGTGGGTTTCCTAAGTATTCTGCTCTTAGATACTTCTTGCTGAACTCTTCTGATGCTTCTCTTACTAAACCTTGGCTGGCTGCTATGAAGTTTTTCTTGATCTCATCTTCTGATGATCCTAAGAAGCTCTCTAATGCATCCATCTCTAATTGATCTAGCACGTCATCTTCATCTGTTCCACCATCTACCCATACTAGTGTTCTATAATCATCATAGTTCACTGCTCTTGGCTCCCAACCACTTCTATCAAATAGATCGTAGTCGTAATCACCTTGATCTGGTCTTAATCTCCAACCTAAGCCTAACATTCCTGTTCTTAGGTTTGACATATTTAGTGTCCCACCTAATTCTTCATCATTAGCTGTCACGATATCTGAATTGTTATATCTTCCTGATACCATGATATCTAAGTCTGCTTTTCTTAAGTAGAATCTTACCCATTTCTCTGATTCATTGTTATAGTTGTTCTCATCTGATTCTGTTGAAATTACTAGCTTGTATCTTGGAGTCACATTTGCTTCCATTCCTGAGTATGCTGCTGGTACT
>CALBDR010000128.1 GCA_937927525.1 uncultured Candidatus Melainabacteria bacterium | reverse complement strand
GAGTATTTACTTACTAACTAATAGCTGCTATAATTCTTAAATAGAAATAACTAGGCAGATAATCAAAGGAGAAATGTATGCCTTCACAACGAGTAGAAATCTTTGGCGAACTTATGTACCCTCAGGTATTTGAGTTTAACCGAGACAAGACTGGCCCTAACGACGCATGGAAATCAAAGGGCGGTGCAACTAAACTAACTCTTATCATGGATCAAGAGAACAAGGACAAGCTTGTAGCTAGCGGTTCTCGTATGAAGATCACTGATATGGACGATGGCCGGTATTCAGTCCAGCTTCGTCGCTTTTGGGTACACGACACCTACCCAGAACTAGGTGGTACACCTGATGTAGTAGACGCTTCAGGTAAGCCGTGGAATGTAGAAGAGAATGGCCTCATCGGTAATGGCTCTACTGCATTCGTCAAGGTTAATGTCTACGATACCAAGACTGGTAAGGGTACACGGCTTGAAGGTGTTCAGGTTATTGACCATGTGCCCTACGAGTCTGACTACGATCCTTCTCTTGGTCGTGGTTTTGTAGATCGGTCATCTATGGTTGAAGGTAAGAAGACTGCTGGTAAAGCAAAGGCCACTAAGAAGCCAGAAGCCCAAGACCTAGAAGATGAGATTCCGTTCTAATTACAACACGAGTGCAGCCCGGTGGGAGTCTATCGGGCTGTACCTACTAAGGGTAGGTCTAGCTTTTTCTATTTTAATCAATGTTATCTTTCGTGGAGAGAGTAACCAGACTACATCAGCTAGACTATGGGAGTTAAACAAGAAGTATAACTTTAAAGGTTACGTTCTTGTAGACTTCATTGCTAAGAAAACATTTGGAGATGAGCTTCATTGTTTAAAAGCTTGGATCAACTGGAGACTAATCAAACATACTCTTCACGTCTCTGGTCATAAAATTTGGTAAGGAAAAACCATGAAAACTTTTCTATCAACTACACTACTAGCAGTCCTTGTTGCTTGTGGCAACCCAGCCGCAGCACAATCACAGTGCGCACCTACAGAGTTTATTGAGCAATCAGCTACAGAACAAGGGTATACTATCCACGCTGTCGCCCTATCTACTACTGGTATGCTCCTAACTGTTTGGGTAGACAAAAGCACGGCTGACTACGCTGTTGTGTTTACCCTACCTGATGATACATCTATCTCCTGTGTTGTAGACGAAGGAGAAGCTTTTGCTGTGATTTACGAACCAGCGGGTGAGCTTGACTAATGAAAACAATTGATACGTTAATCACAGATATCTACGAAGTGATTAAAGGAAAGGGTGGGTGGGATCAGACTTACAGTGATTGGCTCGCCCATCAAATCAGTAAGAGTGCTACTGATAGATTCCTTACCAAGGAAGAACGACAACAAGTTCTCAGGCCTAGCATGATGGGTTCTTACTGTGATAGGGAAATTTGGTACAAGCTTAACTTACCTCTATCACAGGAGCCTCTACCAGCAGAAGCGCTAGGCACTTTCTTCTATGGTGATATCATTGAGCAACTTGTTCTTGCACTAGCACTAGCAGCAGGACATAAGGTTGAATGCGTACAAGAGCCTATTGAAATCCATGGCATTAAAGGTACAGCAGACGCAGTGATTGACGGTTGGCTTGTTGACGTTAAGTCTGCCAGTGGTATCGCCTTTGATAAGTTCAAGTACAACAGACTGAAAGGATTCTGGAAGAAGGTAAAGAGCGAAGAGGTCTGGGTGCCACAGGAAAAGACTGACTCGTTTGGTTATATTGGGCAACTAAGCACATACCTTGCAGCATTCCACGATGATGATCGTGTAGTTGAAAAGAACAAAGCGGCTTTCCTAGCAGTAAACAAGGAACGCTTTAAGCTTGCTCTTGATGTGTATGATCTATCAGAAGAAGTAGCAGCTAAGGAAGAACAGATCACTAGGCTTAAAGCTATGGTAGAGGGAGAACTACCAGAAGAAAGACTACCAGACATTCCAGATGGTGAGAGTGGCAACAGAAAGCTGGACACTAAGTGTAGTTACTGTTCCTTCAAGGATACTTGTTGGCCTGAGCTACGGACCTTTCTATACTCTAATGGCCCTCGCTTCCTTACTCATGTAGAGAAAGAACCTAACGTACCAGAGGCAACATGAAACCAGCCAGCGCAAAAGAATACTTTGGTTTAAAAAAGATTCTTGAGTCTGATTTTGACGAAGACGGACGAGTTTGTACAGCTTGTGGCGAGTACAAGTTGTGGGAAAATTTCAATAGACACACCCGTTCAACAACAGGTAGAACAAGTCAATGTAAGCAATGTAAAAAACAAAAAAGGAGAAGCAAGGGACGTGACTACCGAAGAGAAAAGTATTGTGCTAAGTTGCATAAAAAGAAGTTAAAAGAGTCTGATCCTTTCCTGCTTAGGTCTAGAAATATCAGAGCAAGTCTTATGAATCGAGCTAGAAAATTAGACCTCGACAAGTCAGAGATACCTACAGCCGAAGAAATCAAAGCATGGCTCATTAATCAAAAACCACTAACTTGTTACTATACAGGTATAGCCGTTGATCTGTGGGAGTGTCACATAGAC
>CALBDR010000127.1 GCA_937927525.1 uncultured Candidatus Melainabacteria bacterium | reverse complement strand
TTGAGCTTCCTTACCCTATGAAGCTAGCCTGGGACACAGGCGTTATTGTAAAAAAAATTTCATGCAATCAAAAAGTAGCAAAATCGTTATATAGCATTTTAGAAAATACAAAAAAGCTATATGGGGAGAAACAAATTTCGCTTCTTAAATTAGATGTTTTTGGGGGGTGTTTGAACGTGCGTAAAATGCGAGGAGGTTCTGCTTGGTCAATTCACTCATGGGGAGCTGCAATAGATTTAGACCCTAATAATAATCAACTTAGATGGAATAAAGATAAAGCATCATTTGGTAAGAAAAAATATGAAGAATTTTGGAATATTGTTGAACAGGAGGGTTGGGTAAGTTTAGGTCGAGCTAGAAACTTTGACTGGATGCACTTTCAAGCTGCTAAATTATGACTGCTGTATTAAAAGAGAATAGTAATTTGCTGAAAGTTATTAAAAGACGACATAAAAAATTGTCAAAATTGTCTTGTTATTTAACCCAGTTAGAAAGTCATCTTTCTTTAATATTTGCTACTTCTCCAGATATAATGATGTTGTTAAACAACAAAGGAGAAATTTTAAAAGTTAATGATGCTATTACTCACATTTTTGGATCTTGTAAAAATCATATTGAAGGAAAATATTTATGGCAGATATCTTGCTTTTTACAAAAACAACATTTGATTAAAAATGAAATAATAAAATTAGCCAATCCTTCCAATTTACAAACACAAATAAACAAGATTAAAACAACATGTAAGACAAAAAATAGTAGGTCTATTAATCTAGAATGGAAGTTTGTTATTGGAGACGAGCAAAAAAAATATATTGTTGCAATTGCTTCACAACCAACAAGATAATCTATATATAAACCAAAAAAAACTTTATTAAAAGACTTAAGTATTGATATACAGTTGTTATGAGTCAAAAAAGATCTGAAAATGAAGATGTTGTAAGATATGAGGGAAATGGGTGGTCCAAATATCAAATTATGGTTTTACAACAGTTAGAAGACCACAATAGAGTTCTTGAAAATCTAAACAAAGAAGTTGTTAGTATAAAACAACAAATTGCTGTTTCTGATACAGAAATTAAACTTTGGCGGAGCTCAACTATGTCAAAATTATCTATACTCGAAGAAAAAATGTCACACGTTTTATATGATGATACAGGTCTTAATAAAAGAGTTTCAGATATTCAAAAGCATTTTGACGTAGAAGAAAAAGTAGATTTAAAGATTAAGGCAATGTGGGCTCTGATTGGAGCTGTTGCTGCGGTTGTTATAAACATTGTAACAAAAATTGCAGAGTACTGGATAAAATAATATTAGACTAAATATTTTGTCTTGTTGTTTTAAAAAAAATCGTTGTCGTGTCCAAAAATCCATAGGATATTAGGGATGTTATAAAAATAACAAACTAACTATGGAAACACTAAACACACTAACACTCGACAAAGCAATTGAACTAGTTCCTGCAATTGGAGCAACTGAATCTGATCCAACAGTTTCAGATCGTTACCAGTTTGTATCAACTCGTGAGGTTCTTGAGCGAGTTCAAGAATATGGTTGGAGAATTACCAATGCTACTTCGCAAGGTCCTTCTCCTTATGCACAACATCGTATCACTCTTATTCATGAGGATGATATGATTGTTGATCACAAATCTGAAGGTATTCCTCGGATTGAGATGTTTAACTCACACAATCGAACCAAGCGTTTGATGTTTGCAATTGGATATTTCCGTTTTGCTTGCTCTAATGGTTTGATTATTGCAACTGGACCTACGGAAACGATTCGTACAAAGCATCGCTTCTCTGATGATCGTCTTGCAACTATTATGGAACAAGTGTCGCAGATTTCTGCTCGCTTTCCCCAGATTAATAGCAAGATTAACGTCTTGAAGTCTCGTGAGCTTAGCGAAGAAGAGCAGCTTGATTT
>CALBDR010000126.1 GCA_937927525.1 uncultured Candidatus Melainabacteria bacterium | reverse complement strand
TGATCAATAGTTAACTTTATCAATTTATCTGCATTTACAGGGGGCAGTTTTTGATAATTAAATTGCAATCCCCATAAGAAAAGAATCTATACCTTTCCTTAATCGCAGCTTCATACATTTCTTTACACTCAGGAATTCCCATAAGTGCGCTCACCAAAAGGATGAGCGTTGACTTAGGGAGATGAAAATTGGTAAGCAAACCATCTATAACATGAAATTCAAAATTCCCTGGATAGATATAAATATCTGTAGAACCCTTTATCTCACCTGATCTTATGATAGATTCTAAACAACGCAAACTAGTAGTTCCTATAGAAATAATTCTCTTACCATCAGCTTTAGCTTTTAAAATCTTTTCCCAATCCGCTGAAGCTATTTCATAATTCTCAGCGTGCATTTTATGATCCGCAACTTTCTCTGCACTCACTGGTTTAAAAGTGCCTATTCCGACATCTAGATTGAGATCTATAAATTCTGTGCCATTGTTTTTTAGATTATTAATAACTTCATCTGTAAAATGTAAACCGGCTGTCGGCGCTGCGACACTTTTCCCTGTCGAGTTTTTATTTGCGTAAATAGTCTGATAACGATCTTTATCTAAAGCTTCAGCTTCCCTTTTGAAATATGGTGGAATTGGCATCTGCCCACACTCTTCTATCGCTTTTTTAAAATGACTTTCATCTTTGAATTCTATGATGAACTCATCTTGATTTTCTTCACTTTCTGATTTAATACGATAAACTTTAACGGGGTCACCACTTTTCAAGACATAGTTACTAGGCTCTTCTTTAATTTTTTTAGCTGGCTTAACGAGCACTGACCATTTAGTTTCCTCTGGGTTAAGTGCTTTGATAAGTAAAACTTCAACCGGTTTATTCGTATATTTTTCAGGATTATATAGATAAAACCTTGCTGCAAGTACCCGACTGACATTGCGCACTAAAATATCACCAGAATTTAGGATTTGGCTAATATCTTGAAATTTTTTGTGCTGAATAGATTTAGATTCTAGATTATAATGGAGCAAGCGGGATTGGTCTCTTTTCTTTAGAGGGTAGCTTGCTATTAAATCATCAGGAAGGTCGAAATCGAAGTCAGAAATGAGCATGATTAAATGAAACTTAGCGTAATTATCACTACTTATAATAGAGCAAATTTACTTGAGCAATTGTTAAATGATCTTTCGGCTCAGTTTGTAATGTTATCACCTTCTGAAGAGATGGAAATAGAGACTTTTATCGTTGATAATAACTCTACTGATAACACTAGCTCTGTAGTTTATAAGTTTATCGAAGATAACAGGCTTAGAATTAAATATATTTCAGAGGAACAACAAGGAATCTCTGCTGCAAGAAATGCAGCAATTAAAGAAGCTAAAGGTTCACTTTTAGCCTTTATTCATGATGATGTTTCTTTAGATGAGGATTGGTTAAGAGAAGTTTTTAAAATAGCAGATACATGTATAGATCATGAGATCGGTATCTATGGTGGGCGATCTATTCCTTTATGGGAAGACACTTTGCCGGAATGGTTAAATATTGAAGCACCCTATGCTATTGCTCAAGAAGCTTTTTCTGGTCATAGTTATGGTGATGAGGAGAAGTTTTATCCTTTTGAATCTGAATTTGGCTCCGCCAAATTCCCTTCTGGAGTAAACTTCTTAGTAAGAAGAGAAATTTTTAATAATTGTGGAGATTTTAGAACTGATCTAGGCGCAAATGCAGCTGGAGGTTTCGGTACTCATGATGATTATGAATTTTTTGAATATTTAAGTACGATTAACGTACCGATGCTTTATGTGCCCCAGTGTATCGTTTTTCACCCGGTTAGCCCTGATACTTTAACTATGCAAAATATCCGTAAATGGTATTTTAAAGCTGGTAGAAGTCTTTATTGGATTGCTCACACTGACAGACTTAAGCGTAAAGCGCCAGAATTCGTCGGTTTAAGTGAAGATGAAAAGTCTTTCTTTCCTGAGTTTTCGAAAAAATATATAAATTCTGTTCCGATTTATTTAAATTTGAAAATTATATTTTTGCTTTTTGAGATTATATACTCTTTGATTCTATTTGATAAGAAGAAAGTTAATTATCTATCATTTGAACTTTCTAAGATACTAGGAGCCATTAACGCAGCTGAGCTTATTTCTCAGAAGACTAGATCAAAGAAATTTAGTTTTAAAGATAGGATTAAAAAGAAGACTATTGATTTGGATGATGAAGCTCTTAAAGAGTCTCCTGCGGAGCAGGATGATGAGAAGGCTTCAGTAGAAGTTGATTAAAGTGTCTAGATGAATTCTATTGAATCCAAATAAATTAATATCAGCTTCAGAATCAGGGAAATCACAAGCTATTTCTTGAACTTGGTTTTGAGATTCTTTAATTAGATTTATTTGTTCTCGTTGTTTTGGATTGGTATAAGCTAGGAAAGAAAAAACTAGAATTTTTTTGTTTTGATATTTATTTAGAATCTCAATTAAATTACTACTGTTATTAAAGCGTTCAACAGGAGTGTCAGGGAAAATTTTATTAAGAACAAAATTTTCAATTTTATGATGATCGAAGCTAAAAATGAAGTCAGGTGAAGAAAATTCTTTTAAATCATAATTGTTGAAAAGTGGTGCTAGAAAGTCTTTCTGTTTTTGATACAAAGTATCTATTTCAAAATCATAATTTTCAGGCATCTTGTGATTTTTTTGTCTCTCATTTAAAAGCTCATGAAAACTATCAATTTTATCGAGAGAGCCTGATATTAAATCTAATAACTCTGAACTAAGTTCAGCTTCAGAAACTTCTAAAGCCTCATCTATATTCGTATTCCAAATCACTAAATCATTTCCGGCTTTAATCATTTTCTTTGCAATACTTTCATAACTACCAAATTTATTAAGGGCTTTCATTGTAATTTCATCTGAAATAACTAAGTTGTTAAACTTTAAATACTGAGAGAGAAAGTCTTTGATTAATTTAGAGTTTATACTTGCTGGTAATTCAGAAAAAGATGTTCCATTTTCAAGTTTCAATTCCTCGGTAATTTGAAATGGTAGCTTGAATCTTGCATGCGCAACCATCACGGAATCAGTATCTAGTTTAATAGACTCTTTAAATGGCTTAAGGTGTTGCTCAAATTTAGTTAGCTCTGATAAATCTATTTCAGGTAAAGCTAAGTGTGAATCTATTTTAGCGTCACCATGTCCAGGGAAGTGTTTAACACAGTGGAGTAATGGATATTTTTTAAGTTCATTAATAATAATATTTAGCTGCATAGAAATCAAATCTGAATTTTCTCCTAGGCTGCGAGTCCCGATAATAGGGTTCAATGGATTGCTGTTTAAATCAGCACAAGGTGCAAAGACTAAATTGAAACCTAAGTCTACTAAATCTAAAGCTAGAAGCCTGGTGTGAATTTTTAAATTTTCTAGAGATTTTTCACTGAGGGAGCCGTCACCTTTAGTAATTAATTCCGAACTTGCTTTTCCTAAAGCATAAAGGCTACAAAGGCTTGGAGAAATTTTACGTAAACGCTCTACCTTACCACCTTCCTGATCTACTGAAATTAATAATTTTTCACCTAGTGAATTTTTTAGGTCAATGATTAGTTTTTTTACTTGTTCGCGTGATTCTATATTCGTGTCAAATAAAATTATGCCAGCTGGGCTTAGCTTTAGAAGTTTTTCTTTAAGTTTCTCTGTTAATATAGTGCCTTCAAAACCGACTATGAAAAGATTAGAGAGCTTGTGAGTGTTTTTTGATAAGTTCATTTTTTAAAAGGTAAGTCTCATATTTACTTAGAGCTTCTTCATGCTTTGCATCAAAATCAAAATTCAGCTCATTAAAGTAATCATATAGTACTTTTTTACTGATGCCAGTTTTTCTATAGGCTTCGATAATAATATCTTCTAGTAAATTTTCAAGAGCATAGTTTTTTAGTTCATGAACTAAGTCTGAAACTAATTTTGCACAATCATTATCTAGTCTATGAGCCCAAAGTCCGAAAACCATAGGGAGCTCTTCTGTAAACTGATACCATTCTTCACCTAGGTCTAATGCATATTTGTAATTATGGTTTTGGATTTTTTCTAAAGCTTTATCACCGATTAGAAGCTTGTTCTCTAGCTCATTTCCGTAACCTTCAAACTTTTTAAAGTCAAGCTTCGATAAATCATGAGCATACTTATCTTTTAAAAGAATCTTTAAAAGCCCAACAGAACTTGCACTTTCATTACTTAAATAGACTTTAGTTAAATCTTTAGGAGGAATATTTGTGAAAAATATAACGCTCTTTACCTTTCCTATAGAGCTAATAGAAGCTTTCGGAATAAGCTCATAGCCTTCTTCAGAGCTAGAACTATTATTGTGGCGTAGAAATTCGAAGCTTGAGATAGGTGCAATGTCGAGTTTGTTTTCATTTAGTAATGAATTAAGTTTACGAGGAACACCTTTTACTGTTTCTATTTCATAGCCAAGTTCTTGGAGTTTTTTATAATTTTTAATTTCACTTTCTAGGCGTGAATCATCTTTTAATAAAAGGTCTAAAGGATAGTTAAAAACTAAACAATTTATGTATGAAATTTGTCCAATTCGAATAAGTTTTTTCATTAATTCTGACTTCTATTTATGTTTATACCCTTGAGCTATAGGCATTTTACGTCCATAACCGAAGGTCTTTCCTTGTATTTTTACTATTGGTGGGTATTGTTGTCTCTTATATTCATTGCGATCGATTAAATTGAGAATCCTTTTAACCAATTCTGGATTGAAACCTAAATTAATAATATCTTTTAAAGACATCATTTCTTCGACGTAATGATAAATTATCTGATCTAGCACCTCGTATGGTGGAAGTGAGTCTTGATCTTTTTGATTTTCTCTAAGCTCAGCTGTAGGAGCTTTGTGGATTATATTTTCTGGGATTATCCCTGCTGGGAATTCTTCTTTATGCTTTTCATTAATATATTTAGCCATTTGATAGACTTCAGTTTTCATAAGATCGCCTAGTATCGCGATCCCTCCACAGGTGTCACCATAGATAGTGGCATAGCCTACTGCTAGCTCTGATTTGTTACTGGTGGCAAGTAGTATCGAGTTATCAGTATTAGATTGAGCAAGCAAAATGTTTGCTCTTAATCTAGCTTGGAGATTCTCTTCAGCAAGTGCACTGATTCCAGGCATCAAAGTTTTCATTTCACTGTGAAGACCATTAATATTAATTTCCAAATAATTATTTTCAGAAATAAGTCCTAGGTTATGAGCAAGCTCTCTTGCATCTTTTAAGCTCTCTTCACTTGTGAAACGTGAAGGTAACATGATAGCTTTAAGCTTATCTTTCCCTAAGGCATAAGCTGCTATGTAAGCTACTAAAGCAGAGTCCATACCACCAGATAGCCCTAGAATAGCTTTCTTAAAGCCGCATTTAGCTAAGTAATCTTTCAAACCAAGCTTTATAGCCTCTAGGTTCATTTCAATTTTTTCATCTTCAGTAAACTCTAAAGTTGTTTCTAAGTGACCAGGTTTTGATAGATCTTCATAGGAAACTTCGATTAAGTCTTCCATAAAGGCTTTGGCTTTATTTATGATTTGACTTTCATGATTAAGTACCACGGAGTTCCCATCGAAGACTAAGTGGTCATTAGCACCTACCTGGTTAACATAAATCACAGGTCTTTTATATCTATTAATATTTCTCTTTAAAATATTTTTTCTTTCTTCAAGTTTTTTACTGGTGAACGGAGAAGCTGAACAATTAATAAAAACTTCTGCACCATATGCATTAAGTCTTTCCATGGGGTTATCTAAATAAATTTCTTGTCCATCCTCAGTCCAGATATCTTCACAGATGCTAACACCAAATTTTTTACCATCAAATTCAAAGGTATTCTCATCTACTTCAAGGCATGGTTCAAAATACCTTTTCTCATCAAAGATGTCGTAACTAGGTAATAGACTTTTATTAAAAATTTTAGAAATTTTATTCCAATGAAGGTAATAAATTGAATTAAACAGTGGATAACCAGGTCCTTCATTCTTTGATAAGCCACCTAAAAGCATGCCAGTATTAGCATCTACTGCTTTTGCAAGTTCTTTTATGTAACTTAATTGCTCGTTATAAAAGCTAGGTTTGAGAATCAAGTCACGTGGTGGGTAACCTATTAAACTTAGTTCTGGGAAAATAATTAACCTGTGGCTGTGCTCGTCCGTTTTTTGAATGATTTCAAGATGTTTTTTGAAGTTACTTTCTAAGTCACCTATTATGGGATTAATTTGGGCTAGGTAGATTTTCATGAACTTATAAATTATAGAATAGAAAAGTTTTTTCGTTCAAATGTTAAAATATCACTCTATGTCAAGCCAAACTATTAGTTCAAGTCATCTAAAACCACTTACATATTATGTGGATTCTGAGCAAGAAATCTCTATTGGTTCTTTAAAGGTTAAAGATCTAGTAAAACGATTCGGTTCACCTTTATATATCCTCTGCGAAGAAACCATTCGTGAGCGTGCACGCCAGTATACTCAGGCTTTTAAAGATTTCTATGAAGCTGATACTTTAGTTGTCTATGCCTCTAAAGCTTTAAACACAAGGGCGATCTGTAAGATAATTGAGCAGGAAGGCTTAGGCTTAGATGTTGTTAGTGGTGGTGAGTTGTTTACCGCACTTTCGGTTAATTTCCCTAAAGAAAGAATAATTTTCCATGGAAATAATAAGTCTTATGATGAGCTTGAGATGGCGATTGAAAATGAAATTGCTTCGATTATGCTCGATAATTTTCATGAATTGAATTTAATTTCGACTATACTCGAAGAAAAAGAGGCTCTTAGATCTAAAAAAATCAATTTTACTATTAGGTTAACTCCTGGAATTGAGTGCCATACTCATGAATACATTAAAACAGGAAGAATTGACAGTAAATTCGGTTTTAATTTAAATGAAGTAGATAAGCTTATTAAAACTATTCAAGATCTTCAAAAAAAATATCCAAATATTTCCATTAAAGGTTTACACGCACATATAGGTTCACAAATTTTTGAAACTGAACCCCATAAAGATGTTCCTAATGTACTTCTTCAGGAATTTAAACAAATTCAGGATAAATATAATATTAAACTTCAAGACCTAAACGTCGGTGGTGGACTAGGTATCAAGTACATGGAAAGTGACGATCCTCCAGAGATTAGAGATTGGGTGAAAATTATATGTGATTCAGTGAAAGCTAATTGTGAGAAACTAGATTTAGAATTACCTAGAATTTTAGTCGAGCCAGGTAGAAGTTTATTAGGTCCAGCTGGACTTACTGTTTATGAAGTCGGAAATATCAAAGATATTCCTGGCGTGAGAAAGTATGTTGCAGTAGATGGTGGTATGGCTGATAATGTTCGTCCTATTATGTATCAAGCTGAATATGAGGCGACTGTCGATTCGAAAGTCAATTCCCTTGAGAGAGAAAAGGTAACTATAGCTGGCAAGTACTGTGAGTCAGGCGATATTTTAATTAAAGATATCGAATTACCTAAAATTGAATCAAAGGACTTGATAGTAATTTTCTCAACTGGTGCATATAATTACAGTATGGCGAGTAATTATAATAGAGTTACCAAGCCAGCTATGGTACTTGTAAATCAAGGAAAAGCAGATATCATAGTTAAAAGAGAGAGTCTTGAGGATTTAATCAGACTTGATGAAGTACCAGAGCGCTTAGGGGCATAAGATCGAAGAAGAACAACTTAGTTTAGAGCTTAACTATTTAGACGTAGGAGAATTCTTCTACAAATTTTTAGACCTCGAATACGACACTATGGGTATAGTAGCTGTAATTTTTCAGCTTTCTATACTTGCTTGGACTATGTATCAGATTTATGTGCGTTTCCGTGGTACTCAGGCTGAGCGTATACTTCGTGGTTTAATAATTTTCGTTCCCATTCTATTGCTTTGCTATGTTTTAAAGCTCAGTATTATTACTAAAATTTTTGAGATCTTCTCCCAGACTTTCATTGTGGGTTTAATCGTAATTTTTGCTCCTGAGTTTAGAAGGGTTTTAATTCAGCTGGGTGGAGAGTTTAATTTACTTAGTTATACTGACAGCGCCAAAGGCGCTGATTCCATTCAGCAGTCAAATCGTGCAATTATCGAATCATTACAAATCTTACAGAAAAGTAAAAAAGGTGCTCTGGTAATTATCGAAAAAGCAAAAGCTGAGAGATATTATATTAACCCAGGCTACACAATTAATTCTGAAATTACTAAGGAATTATTGATAACTATATTTTCAGATAAGTCACCGCTCCATGATGGTGCTGTAATAATTAGAGGTGATAAAATTGCTTTAGCTGCAGTGATTCTTCCGATGACAGAGAATCCTAAATTGGACTGGCAGTATGGAACAAGACATAGAGCTGCGATAGGTTTTAGTGAGGTAACTGATGCTCTTTGTTTTGTTGTCTCTGAGGAAACTGGGGATATTTCGATTGCGATTCGTGGAAAACTAAAGAGATATGATGATTTTGAAGAGATGGAGGATATGTTGAACTCTTTCTATGCTCATAATGCCAACAAATCTCATAAAAAGTCAAAATTTTTGAGTTCTGTCTACTCTGTTTTTAATCAATATCTTAACCAGAAGAGTAAATAGTTGAATTTTTAAAAACTGCCCCCTGTAAATGCAGATAAATTGATAAAGTTAACTATTGATCA
>CALBDR010000125.1 GCA_937927525.1 uncultured Candidatus Melainabacteria bacterium | reverse complement strand
ATTTCCAATACTATTAAATCCGATACTAAGTTACGATCGAAGAAAGAGCTTATTGAAGAGTTTATTAATGAAAACTTACCTAAAATTAAGAAGGTCGATGATTTAGAAGAAAATTTTATGAATTTTTGGAATAATCAAAAGCAAAAAGCTTTAGAAGAAATCTGCACTGAAGAGGATTTGATACCAGAGAATTTAGAAAAAGTTATAGAGAGCTATTACTTTAGTGAAAAAGAGCCTGATCGAGATCAGATCATTGAAACTTTTAAACATAGAAAAGTTAAACTAAAAGAAAAGCGCCCGCTTATTGAAAGAATTAAAGAGAAAATTATGAATTTTATTTCAAAATTTGATGATGGATTTTAAATTATCAAAGGAATCTAACTAAAATACTGCTCAAGTATAATCGCCGCCGCCTCACTATCTATAAGTCCCTTATTCGCTTCTGTAATTTTCACACCACGATTTTTAAGGCGACTTTTAGCTTCACTACTAGTTAAAATCTCATTTTCATAATGTAAAACCAAATCTGGAAAAGCCGCGACAATTTTACTAACAAAATCACGCACTTTCTGTGTTTGCTCACTTTCAGTACCGTCTTTATGCTTCGGTAAACCTACGACGATTTCTTTAGCGTTATACTCCACCAGCAAAGCTGGCAATTCCTCAAAAAACTTTTCTACATCTATCGTCGAATGTGCACGCACTCCGAGCCCCATACCGTCACTGACAGCGACCCCAATTCTTTTTTCTCCGATATCCAGTCCAATTAAGTAGTGCATAGCTTTTTTTGCATCTCAAATAATAGCAAAGTGCTCGCTGCTAGAACATTTAAACTTTCAACTTGAGGGTTGATCGGGATTTTTACCTGAACATCTGCAGCTGCAAAAGCTTGACCACTTAGTCCATGCCCTTCATTCCCCATCATCAAAACACAGTTTTGATCGCTCTCAGATTTGAATTCTGTGTAGTTTAATTTTGCTCTTGGGTTAGTAGCGACGAAAATTAGATTTTTATCACTATTTAATTTTTTTAATTTCTGAATAGAAGTAGTAATAATGTTAGTATGGAAAACGCTTCCAGCTGAAGCTCTTAGAAGTTTAGGATTGTAAATATCTACACAGTTTTCACAGAATATAGTTTTACAGTTTGCAGCTAAAGCTGTGCGGATCATAGATCCGAGATTCCCTGGGTCTTGAATTCGGTCACAGTAAAGATTTAATTCTGAGAATTCTATTTCTGAAACGTTTTCTTTTTTTTGAAATATTGCAACAAAACTTTGTGGACTATCTGTAGTAGAAATTTTCTTTAGAACTTTTTCGTTGATATTGAAGATATCTTCAAAGCCTTCATTGATAAATGATTTCAATTCATCTAATTGCGCTTCATTATTTTCAGGATCATAGATAAAAAGCTCACGTAAACTTAAGCCAGCTTTTAAAGCTTCTAAAATGATTTTGAAACCTTCTGCTAAAAAGACTTTATGCGAGTCACGATATTTCTTCTCTTTAAGAGAGTTTGCAAATTTAACAGTTTTATTCTCAAGACTTAAAATCTCTTTCATCAAGAAAACTTTATCAAAAATCAAAGACAAAAACAGAATTTTAAAGTTGAAGAGCAAATATGCTCTTCAAAAACTGAAAATGCTAAGGGCTTGCAAGCCCTTAATAGACGAAGCCTTCATCAACTTCCGGATGCGGACTAACATCATTGAGGACACAGAAGCGAATGTAATCTTCAGCGATTTTATCGTAGCTCTTTCTATAAGAGGCAGAGTCTGACATTTTATTTAAATACTTTTTAACATGCTCTGGGACAGTCTTTTTAAAGCTGTTACCTGATTTGAGATATAAACTTTTTACGGCTAGCCTAAGATTTTCTTTAGTACCTTTTAGTAGAACAGATACTTTTTCACCTAGGAACTTCAGACTAATCAATGTTACGCTGTAGTTCGCTAAGAATTTTTCTAATTGATCTAGAGTAAAATTACTGAGACAATCTCTGTCTAGCTCTGCACTTGCGTTAACTTTCATTCTTATTATATTTTATAGCAAATATTGGGGTTTGTAGCTTAGATAAATTTCATTTGAATAATTAAATTTTTTTGTATATAGTAAACTTCCAAAGTTCAATCAATTAAATAAATCCCAATCAATGTTGATTGGGCTACCATTGGTCAATTTTGAACCTTTGAGATCCCCTAAGAATAAGAGTGATATGAAGCTTGCTTATCGGTTTGAGCTTTGGAATAATTTCAATTCATTGAAATTATATTATTAATCCGAACTGGCTACTGCCCCGAAAGCAAGATTTTTATCACCTTATTCTTAGGGAAACTTTGGAGGTTTACTATACCAATTTAGTTCATTATTTCTGCTATTAACTCTGAAAGTCTGATGATATCTTTTTCTTCGTGCTTTGCGCTAATACAGATTCTGATTCTAGATTCCTTGACTGTTGGTGGCCTGATTGCTGAGCAAAAGTAGCCCTGCTCTAGAAGTTTTTGACTTGCAGCTAAACATTTTTCTTCATTTTCAAAGAAAAATGTGAAAATCGGTCCGTGAAAGTTTTTGAAATTATTTTTATCTAAAATCAAATGATTGAGCTTTTTTCGGAATAACCCTATATGGTTATTTAAAGTTTTTCTGAGACAATCAGATATTTGAATGGTCTTTATATTTTCACTTGCAATTTTGGCAGAAATTGGTGATAGAGCGGTTGAGTAGATATACGTTCTTGCCTTATTCCTGAGAAACTCAATCAGTAATTTAGATCCAGTTATATAAGCGCCTTCTATGCCTACTCCTTTTGAGAGTGTACCCATTTGGATCATATTTGAGTAGTCTTGGATTTCTCCTTCTTCTAGTAATTTTTTTATTAGACCGGCTCCTTTGGAGCCGTAAATCCCGGTGCTGTGAGCTTCATCAATGAATAGATTGCAGTGATATTTTTTGCTGAGCTTTTGTAATTCCGCTATTGGAGACAAGTCCCCATCCATGCTAAATATTGATTCTGTGACAATTAAAGTTTTCTGATGTTTATTACGGTATTTCTCTAGTAACTCTTGAAGTTGATTCAAGTCATTATGTTTAAAGATATATTTTCTAGCAGAGCTTAATTTAACACCATCCCACATGCAGGAGTGGGCTAATTCGTCTATGAAAACAGCATCTTTTGAATTTACTAAGCAGGCAAGAGCACCAGTATTGGCGGCATATCCATTATTAAATAGAATTGTGTCTTCTGTTCCCTTCCACTCACTAATTAACTTTTCAAGTTCACAATGTTCTTTTTGTGAGCCAGTTGTTAATCTAGAGCCAGTAGAGCCAGCTACGAGTTTTGTGGAATCTTTTAAAATTTCTCTGTAAGAATTATTTGCTAAACCTAAATAATCATTATCTGAAAAAACTTTAATACCAGTTTTAGAGAGTTTTTCATTAATGAGTGATTGATCTCGATAAAGATTCTTATCTTTTAATTCAGTTAGTGAGTCTATAAAGAAGTTATCGAAGCTCTGCATTTAAGCATCCTTTTCAAATAACTCTTTAATAGATTCAAAAAAACTATTTTTATAGTTTGCAAAAATTTGCTCTTCACTTTCTGAGTCTTCAAACTCGACCGTGACACAGTCGAGATTTTGGTCTTTAGCGTATGATCCCAGGGAACCTGGAGTCGGATAACCGATATCTTCAGTGAAGGGGAGTTTACATAGCTTTGCTAAATTTTCTGCCCAAGTTTTATGTGTTCCGCAGCCATCATAGTTAATCTGTGCCTCATTCTTATTCTTTATAAAATGGTTTGTATGAAATGAAACTACTAAGTCAATTTTATGATCTTCAATGATTTGTGTTAGGAATTGAGTTTCTATTTCACTCTTCGGGAATTCGCCAGGGTAGTAGGGATTAGCTTCCCCATTAAGTTTTAATTTACCGTACTCCCAGTTCTTACTAGGCATATTTCGATTTAAGTCAACATTATTACTATTAGTTCTGGTGAGATTTTTTAAGCCTGTAGGGTTAAAAACAGGTATCGCAATTATTTCATCTTTATTTCCTGGTCTATTCTCTAAATCTTGGTTTCTTTCTATAAGCTTACAGTTATGTTCATATTCATTAGGCTCTAAATTAAAAAGTCTACTGATAGAAAGCTTTTCAAGTAGAGGTTTTCCACTTAAAGTATCGAAACTTTCCTTGTAGGTATCAAAAAAACGATCTAAGAAGTAAGAACTCTGTTTTTCAACGCCGTGAGTTCCTGCTAGTAAAAGAAGTTTCATATTTTTAAAGTACGATAATAGTATTTATTAAATTAAGACTTGATAGGGAAGATATTTTGCAGCTTCATAGCTAAACCCATGTCACCTTGAACTTTTAGCTTTCCTTGCATAAAAGCCATTTGGCTATTTAGTCTACCTTCTCTAATTGCCATCCAGTCTTGGTCACTCATTGAGATTTGTACACTCGGTGCGTCAATAGCATCTGAATGGAATTCACATTTTTGATCTTGAATAACGAAAGCCCATGTTCCACCTTCTGGTCCAGAAATATTAAACTGATACGATGCATTAATACCAGTAGCACCTGCTGGATTAAAATGTTTGTGCATTTCTTCAAAAACTTCACCAATTGTAGCCATAAGAAACATAATATCACTGAACTAGATCTGCTTCCACTTATATATGTGAAAAGCAGCAAATATATATTTAAGTTTAAGAAAAGCTATGAAAACTGAAAAAAATATATAGAATTGCTAAAATTTTTAGTCTGTCTTATTAGGTTCGTTAATAAGGCTTCCAATTTTAAACAACTATAAAGGTAATACGATAGATGTCAGTTGAGAGTAAGAGTAAAGATCCAGCTATATTGGCCGCAGAGCAGGATAAAATAGAGGCTAAAATAAAAGAAGCTAAAGAGTTATTAAGATCTTTAGTGGCAGCAGGTGCTCATTTAGGTCACCCGACTCATAAGAGAAATCCTAAAATGGATCCTTATATTCATTCAGTTAAGAATGGAATGCATATTATTGATTTAACTCAGACTGTTGCGAACATGATGAGTGCAGGTGATTACCTAAGAAGACAGGTTAAGCTTGGTAGAAATATTTTGTTTGTAGGTACTTCTAAGCAAAGTTCTGAGCTAGTTAAGGAAGAAGCAGAAAAATCAGGAGTTTACTTCATTAACCAGAGATGGTTGGGTGGTTTAATCACTAACTTTGAAATTATTAGATCTAGACTTAACAAGCTTAGAGAGCTTGAGCATATGAGAGATTCAGGTGGTTTTAAAGGTTTAGGTAAAAAAGAAATTGCAGCTTTAAATAGACAAATCTTGAAACTTAATAAGTCACTTGGTGGTCTTAAGAAGATGAAAGGAAGACCAGATGTGGTTTTCGTTGTGGATCAGAATAAAGATGCTTTAGCTATTACTGAATGTAAGAGACAGGGTAGTATTTCCCTACTTTCGTTTGTTGATACTGATTGTAATCCAGAAGGTATTGACTTCCCGATCCCTGCTAACGATGATTCAATCGGTTCAGTATCGTTTATCCTTAAGTATTTCTCTGACATTATTCTTAATGCTAAGCAGAAATCAGTTAAGAGATAAGATATTATAGGAATTGCTAAAAAGGAAAATATTTAATTATGAGTTTTACTGCAAAAGACGTAGCTGAGTTAAGAAGAATTACTAATGTAGGTATGATGAAGTGTAAAGAAGCTTTATCTGAGTGTAATGGTGATATAGATGAGGCCATTAACTACTTACGTCAGAAAGGAATTGCTGGTGCTGCGAAGAAAATTTCAAACGTTGCTGCAGAGGGTATTGTTGTAGCAGCTTTAGCTGAAGATAAAAAGTCAGCTGCTTTAATCGAAGTTAATTGTCAAACTGATTTCGTTGCTAAGAACGATGACTTCATAACTTTAGCTAATAAAATCGCTAAATTTGTTCTCGGTCAAAAATCAGGTGACATTGAAACTGTACTCGCTGCAGATTTCGAAGGTAAATCTTTGAAAGATACTATCTTAGAGCAGATCTCCACTATCGGTGAGAAGATTGAACTAAGAAGAATCCAGTACTTAGAGTCTGATGCTGTAGTTGGTGCTTATGTTCACCCTGTAGGTTCTAAAGTTGGTGCTATTGTTGCGCTATCTGGTGAAGCTACTGAAGAGAAAGCTAGTGATATTGCTATGCACATCTCTGCTAGTAGCCCTACTCCAGAGTTCAAGACTAGAGAAGATATTCCTGCTGAAACTATCGAAGCTGAGAAGAAAATTGAACTTGGTAAAGAAGATTTAGCTGGTAAACCAGACGAGATTAAAGAAAAAATCGTTGAAGGTAGAATCAACAAGATCCTTGCTGCTAAGACTTTAGATGAGCAAGCTTTTATCAAGAACCCTGATGAGAAAGTAAAAGCTTACTTAGCTCCTGCTACTATTGCTGCTTTTGCTTACTTGAAAGTCGGTGAAGGTGTTGAGAAAAAAGAAGATAACTTTGCTGATGAAGTTGCTTCTATGATGAAAAATTAATTGATTTTGGTGCTGCCGCAGTGGCGGAATTGGTAGACGCGATTGACTCAAAATCAATTTCCTTCGGGAGTGTCGGTTCGAGTCCGACCTGCGGTACCATTTAAAATCGAGATAATCTTATGAAACGAGCGGCTTAGCCGCTCGTTTTTTTTGCTAGTATTGTTAATTTTAAATTCAAGTCTGAGGAGGATTTTAAAGACGAGGAAAAGCAAAAGTTAAGGTTACTTAATATTTGTGTATATTATAGGTAGCAAATAATAATTGCTTTAGGGCCATATTATGTCGACTGAAAATAAGAACAGATTAAAATCTTTAGATGCATTACCGCATATTGACTCTGGCTATAAGGACTTGCATTATCGAAAGGAACAAGAGCTTAGATATAAAAAAGCACTAAAAAAGATGCTTACTGGAAAAAATGAAGAACTTTTTGAAGAACTTCAGATGAGACCAGATCTTCTCGACTCCCTTGAAATGAAATCTATTTTTATTTTATGTCAGTTGATTTTAGGAAAAGAGATTAAGGAAAGGCAAGTTTTTCCTTTTATGAGAAATGAATTTATCTCTGATTCTATTTCTAAAACCATAGTTAATTTATATAAAAACATTTATATGCAGGTTCATTTACCTGAAGCTACTAAAGAAGCTTTTAATACTATTAATCTTTATTCTATTAAAGAAGTGCTTCCAGCTTTAGTAGTTTATTTTACAGATTTAATTTTAGTTGAGAAGTTAGAACAGTTCTATGATGAGGCTTTCAAGGTTTTAGAAGACAAAGAGTTCTATGAGAAATTAACTGAAGATGATTTGAAAACCGAGAGAGTGAGACATTTATCTCTTTACTATCGTAGAAAGGGAGATGAAGCGAAGGCTGAAGAGGTTTTACTTCAGTACCGTGAGCTTTATTTACCTGATATGACGAAACCCGTTAAATTAAAGAAAATGCCTAACACTAAGTTCTACCCTCCTGGAGAGGTTTTAGATAATTTAGGCGAATTATATCAAGAGATCAAAGACATTCAGGCAGAGGTTTGTGAAATTTCTGGAGTGAATAATGATTCTTGTATGTATTTTGAGTGCTCAGATTGCTGTCATAAAGACTATCCTATTCTCTACTATTCTGAATACAAATATTTAGTTCAGAAAATGGAAGAAGACGGCATGGATATCGAAGCTGCTAAAGCTGATGCTCGTAAAATTCAAGCTGAGCATAAAGCTAAATATGGTTTTGAGCTTCCTGTGGTTAATAAGCATAGACCTACTAAAGAGGATTGTAATCCTTATGATTTTAAATTTTCGTGCCCACTTTTAGCTGATAATGGTGGTTGTGGTGTACACCAGATTCGTCCTATGATGTGCAGAGCATACGGCCTTTCAAGTTCTGATAGTAGAAATGTTCAAGCTTGTAATTATTATTTAAGACAACACCAATATAATTCTAATTCTGAAAATATTCGTTATGTCTATGATGTTAGACCTTATGTCGCGATGATTGAGGCTTCTGATCAATATCAAACTGAGCAAGATTTAGGTGAGAAGCAAAAGCTTTGTGGGACTTTTGTTGCCTGGCTTAGTAGTGATTATTAAGTAGTATATTCAGCATTTATTTTCACATAGTCATAACTCAGATCATTACCTAAGAACTGTGCTGAATTAAATTTAGCATTGGAAGTATTACTATCATGGAGCGAAATCTGAATTTTGATATGCTTAGATTGCCTCATTTTCTTTGACAGCTCGCTAAGCTCGCCTTCACTTAGTAAATCTTCTCCTTGAGAGAAGATCTTCATGCCTAGAATTTCCAATTCCACTGATTCGGGCTGGAGACCCTCAAGTAATTCTTCTTCCCTGGCGAAAGCAGCGATTATTCTTCCCCAATTCGGGTCAGAGCCAAAGATAGCTGTTTTTACTAACATCGAGTTGATAATATTCTTACCGATTTTTTGAAGATTTTTTTCAGATATTGGTAAGTTTTTCAATTTTAAATCTATGATTTTATTAACACCTTCACCATCCGCTATGATTTTATAGCAAAGGTTTTCACAAACTTCTTCTAAACTTTTTGAAAACTCTGCTTTTGAGATATCCTCCCCTAACTGATTATTCAATACTAAAAGCATGTCATTAGTACTGGTGTCACCATCAACACTAATGTTATTAAAGGTTTTGTTGGTAATCTTACTAAGTTCACTTTGCATGAAAGTTTGAGTTTCCTCTTCACCTAAGCTTTCAATTTTTTTGTCGGTAATGATGAAAGCTAGCATAGTAGCCATATTTGGGGCGATCATGCCTGAGCCTTTGGCTATGCCGAGCATATTTTTATTTTGGTCTTGAGTAAATTTAGTGACTAAATCTGTGGTTAGTATTGCTTTTGAGAAATTATTTATCGAATCAAAAATTTCCTTTGCTGAATTTTTAGATTTATTATTAATAGCCTGAGAACCACTTAATGAAGCAATATTAGAAATAGAAGCAGTAATTTTTCCTACAGGTAATTTTCTTCCTATTACCCCAGTACTTGCACAAAGCACATTTGCTTCTAAGTTGAACTTAGACTTAAGCTCAGAGCGCATCAGTAAATCATGTTCATTACCTTCTTTTCCTGTAGAGCAGTTAGCGTTACCTGAGTTTACGATTAAAGCTGAAGCCTTTTCACCTAGTAGTTTTTGATTATTCGTTACACAAGAAGCCTTTACGCCATTTTTAGTAAAAACTCCAGCCCAAAGACATGGCGTACTAGATCTGATAATTCCTAAGTCAAGGATTTTTTTTTTAGCTTCCTCAGTCTCGGGAAGGTTTGAGTAGTTTTTAACTCCAGAGGCATCACTCTCTAAACTAAACCCTGAAGGAATTTCTGGAATATACGCTCTAGCATTTAATCTGTATCCTTCAGCAGCAAGTTCAAGTGCCTGTGGAATTAACTCATAGCTATAAGCTTTAAAGCCCTGTTTTAAAAGCACTGCTTTTTCTTTTTCGTTAGGCACTTCACCTTCTCTTAGAGCAGCCACCATGATTTCCTCTCTAGAGCTAGCAGAAGAATCATTATTAGCTTCAGCTTCTTCTTTATTTAGATAAAGTTCTGTGATTGGGATAAAACCGATGTCTTTAGGACTAGAGCCGGTTAAGTTAAAATGATCAACTATTTGATAGTCTTGTTCTTTACTAAGATTTTCATCAAGTGGAACTATTGAGATTGAGATTTCTTTTATTTTCATATGGAGAACTTTTTTTATAAATTTTATCTTACGAGCTTTATCTTAATCTAAAATCCAAAGTGGTTGAAATTTATGGCTTTGGATTTTCATAACATTACTAGGAATCAGAGCCTTAAAGTCAGGTAATTTAAACTTAATCCCGAAGAGAGTATCTAAGCTAGATAATTCATTTTTATCCCAAGTCTTTTTAAACTTAAGATCCTTAGCCTTTTTATACTTATATTTCTCTTCCAGAATTTTTTTCGTGATGTCTTTTGCGTCCCTTAATGTACCGATATGATCTACTAAGTTAACGGCTAGTGCTTGGTCACCAGTATAGATAAGCCCTTGAGCGATTTGTTCAAGTTTCGCTCTTTCTATATTTCTACCAGCTTCAATGTCACTTAAGAACTGGTCATAGCTATCATCTAATAATGACTGGTATATATCTTTTTCTTTTTTTGTCATCATGCGCTGCCCAGAACCTAGATCTTTAAATTGACCAGCTTTAAAGGTTTGATCTTTTAAACCAATTTTCTCCATCAAGTTCATATAATTCACTCCCTGACTGATAACACCGATGCTACCAGTCAAAGTACCTTTGTTTGCAACAATGGAATC
Source organism: uncultured Candidatus Melainabacteria bacterium (assembly GCA_937927525.1). Lineage (GTDB taxonomy): Bacteria > Cyanobacteriota > Vampirovibrionia > LMEP-6097 > LMEP-6097 > DT-14. The sequence goes on along the minus strand of CALBDR010000125.1, from coordinate 15,004 downwards.
AGCTGCACTTGCTAGATAATAACAACCACTTGCGCAGACATCTCCCATGGAGATAACTACAGGTTTTTTAGCTTCTCTAAGGTTGATAATTGCCTGATAGAGTTCTTGGCTGGCTGCAACAGTTCCACCTGGACTATTTGCTCTGATTAAAACGGCTTTAGTTCTTTTATCTTCTAAAGCTTTTTCTAACTCCACTTTGCAGGAAACTGCATCAGTATTCATAGAAAAAGGACTCTTTCTAGGAACACCATCGAAGATTGGTCCTTCAAGTGCAACCAAAGCGATGTGATCTTGCATGCCTGTGAAGTTCGATAAAATCTCTGTTTTGGTTTCTTCTTTAGAGCTTAAATTTTCACTTCTTTTATTTAAGGTAAATAAACCAATGACAGCAGAGAAAAGACATAGTCCTATTAAGATAACTACAATTAAAAGTTCTCTTTTCTCTTGTTTAATAGTAGACATGGATTTAATTGTACCGTATTTGTTACAATAGGCAGCAATGGTTAAAAAACAATTAAAAGCTATGGTGCTCGCTGCTGGAATCGGATCTAGGCTCGAGCCACTGACCTCGTGTGTACCTAAACCACTAGTTCAGATTGCAGGGAGACCTGTTATGGAACATATTCTGCTTCTTTTAAAAAAATATGGAATCACGGAAGTCGTTTCGAATACTTATCATTTAGGTGATAAATTACAAGCTTATTTTTCAGATATTCAAGAAAGAGAAGGAATCACATTAAACTTCGTGAATGAGGAGCGACTTTCAGGAGTTGCAGGTGGTATTAGAAAATGTAGAGAATACCTAGAAGGTTCTACAGCACTTATTATCATGGGTGATGCATTAACTAATGTTGATTTAGGAAAATTATACGAAGCTCACAAAAAAGCAGTTAAAGAGAAAGGTGCTAAAGTTACTATCGCTCAAATGCAAATTGAAGACACGACTCAATTTGGTGTAATAGTTACTAATGAAGAAGGAAGAGTTACTAGTTTCCAAGAAAAACCTAAAGCTGAAGATGCACTGTCTAACTGGGCTAACACAGGAATCTATTTCTTCGAGCCTGAAGTTTTAGATATGATTCCTTCTGTAGAAGAAGCACCTGAGTATGATGTAGCTGGTGATCTATTCCCTAAGCTTTTAGCAAATGATGTTTACATGCAAGCTATCGCTGTAGATGAAGATATTTATTGGGCAGACATCGGTACTCCTAAGCAATACATCGAGACTTTAAAAGATATAGCTTCAGAAAAAGTGAAGTTTGATAGCTTTAAACCTTTAATTAGAACTACGAAAATTAGTCCAGAAGCTAACTTAACTGGTGATAATGAAATTGGTGAAGATACTGAGATTGCAGCTGGAGCTGAATTAAGAGATTGTGTAATTTGGGATAATGTTAAAATCGGTGAAAATGTCAAGCTTGAAGAATGCATCGTAATCTCTGATGTGGAAGTTTCTAAAGGTGAAACTCAAGCTAATAAGATTTTAGTGGCTGAAGTTCCTGTTAAGGCTTAGTTAGCTTGCTATAATAAATAAGTCATGAAGATCGGTGTACCTAAAGAAATACTAAACAGTGAAAACAGAGTTGCGATTACCCCTAGCTGGGCTCGTACATTACATGAAGCTGGTCATGAAGTTTTCATCGAAGCTGGAGCAGGCGTGGGAAGTAGTTTTTACGATGATGCTTACATGAAATCAGGTGCTGTAGTACTTGATACAGCTGAAGAGGTTTTCAGAACATCAGATATTATTCTTAAAGTAAAACAACCTTTAGAAAAGGAATATAGATTAATCGAAGAAAGACATATTCTCTTTACATATCTTCACTTAGCATCTAGCGAGACTCTAACTAAAGCATTGCAAGACACTGGTGCTCACTGTATCGCTTATGAAACTATAGAAGATAGAGATGGTAGACTTCCATTACTTAAGCCTATGTCTGAGGTTGCTGGTCGTATGTCAGTTCAAATTGGCGCTCGATTCTTAGAGAGAGGAATCAAAGATCAGCATCCTGGTAGAGGAATTCTTCTAGGTGGTGCTTCAGGCGTCCCTCAAGCTACTGTAACTATTTTAGGTGCTGGAATTGTAGGTAGAGCTGCCCTGAAAATAGCTGTGGGTATGGGTGCTTATGTAAATGTAGTTGATAACAACTTAAATGCCCTTTCCCAGATTGATGATTTATACGGTAGTAGGGTTACTACAGTATTTAGTACTTCATCTGCTATTGAGCAAAAAGCACTTCAGTCTGATTTAGTTATCGGTGGTGTATTAATCACTGGTAAGAAAGCTCCTAAGCTTATTAATGAAGATATGGTTCGCCAAATGAAGTACGGTTCAGTGATTATTGATGTAGCTGTTGATCAAGGTGGTTGTATCGAAACTAGTGAAGTTACTAGCCATGAGAACCCGGTCGTCGTTAAACACGATGTACTTCACTATGGTGTAGCTAATATGCCAGGTGCGGTTCCTAATACTAGTACTCATGCACTTTGTAACTCGACTATGCCTTATCTTATGAAGCTCGCTTCAAGAGGAATTGATGCTTTAGATGAAGATCCAGGCTTTAAAAAAGGTTTAAATATCTCTAAAGGTAAGCTTCTTATAGATATTTAAGATATTTCGTATGAAATACATAATAGTTAAGGCTTTCTTAACCAAACTATAATCGCAGAATGTTATTAATTTAATGTGTGCGTTGGATCAAGTTCTATGACTTTTCATTAGGCTTGACTTATGAAAAATAAGATTGAGGCTTTGCTCTTAATGGTAGGTCTTAGTTTTGATATAACGATCACGCTTTGTGATCTTGCTGAGATATTTGCAGGCTCTATTGTAAGGGTGTGTGGTAGGGTTAGTCTAGTTTCAGTGGGAATGGATGGCATCGGATAGTTATTTTCAAAATCCAAAGGAGTGAAAATGCTTGACAATGTAAATAATATGGACAATAAATACGCCATGATTGACCTGACTCAAGGTGCAAATGTTGAGTTGGCAGATCAGTATCAAGAGTCTCTCTTGGGAGCCGATGGTGGAGCTTCTCCAGGTGAAATTCGAGATAGTAAGGCGAAAGCTAATATGTTACTAGGTGAATTGAGAGTGCAACAACAGGGTGATTTAATCGACGATGAAGCGGCTTTACAGGCACGAAAAGAAACCTTAAGTTTAGCAACCATATAAAATTAAATTTAATAATTTACCATGATAACCGCGGCAAAGCCGCGGTTTTTTTTGTTTGATTTTCTTGTTGAGAGTTGATTTTATGAAACGCCTTAATTTTTTCTTAATAAAGCTTGATGCCAATTATCTAAAAATGTTACCATTGAATTTAGGTTATGGTAGGTATTAATCCCACTAATCAAGCTGCAAATGCTTCTGCAAACATTGATAAGTATCAACAAGAACTTGTTGAGAATGACAAGCTTTATCAAGATGCAATATTAGGTAAAAATAATATTGGTATGGGCGCATTGAGGCAAAAAATGTTTGAAGCTAAAGCCTCTATTGGTTTTCAAAGACAAAGATTTCTTTCATGGCTTCAAGAGACTATTCAAGACCAAAAAGCAGCTCTTGAAGCACTTGGCTTAGGTAAAGATAAAGCTAATAATGTTGCATATATAGCTTCTATTTAATTCAAATCCCCAGAAATAAACCACTTATCAGAACCTCTATATCTTAAATGAGCTTCTCCGAATTTCGCAGTTGTTTCCTTCAAAGTTCACTTGAAAGTTAGTGATATTTACAACTTCTAAAATTGTGTTCGCACTTAAATTTTTAGGTAACGTAATAGTAATATTTCCACTTGCCTCTACTTCTAAAACTTTTCAAATCAATAATTTTGGTTTAAGTTTTCAGTCCACTATAGTTATTAAGGTCAGTTGTTTTCGTATATTCAGTCAAATCAGTTTTCTTTGCATATGGATCTAAATCTGAGCTTGTAAGCTTAGTATCGAGTGAGCTTTGTAAACCTGAAACATCTGCTATATTCCGAGCTGGAAGACGCTCGGAGTTTATAGTGCCAGTCGTAATTTTACTAGCGTCTATATCTTTAATATGCTTATTCTCAATATTAGCTTCAGCAATTTTGGCTCCTGTGATAGTCCCATCTGCGATGTTGGTTCCTGAAAGACTTAGGTTGTTCACGCTATCCTTAGCAAAGTCTAGTTCTGGACTATTTTGGTTTGATAAAACTTTTGCGAAATCGTCTTCTTGAGCGAAGAATGGAATACTACAGTCACCCTCTATACATTGTAGATTTATGTATTCTGCTTTTAGTGAACATGTGCTTAATGCGAAAAAAATTAAAAATAACCTTATAAACTGTTCAACTCTGAACCGCTGTGCCATACCTATTCCTTTTATCTATCCCGACGATTAAGAAAGCCACTCTTACGTTAAGATGGGTTTAATACTCGTCTAAATAGACTAGATTAATTGTGCATAGCTATTGGTATTAACACAGTCCCTGCTGCGCCCCAAAGCAAGTTTGGGTCCCTTTTAAGTTTATCTATCCACGTCTGGTAGGATAACGTCGAGTGATGAAAAGATCGCAACTATGTCAGCTATAGGCTTACCAATCGCCATCTCTGGTAAGAAATTAGTAGGGAACCAAGAAGGTGATCTCCACTTGATTCTATAAGGAACAGCAGTACCATCAGTGATTAAGTGAACACCTAACTCACCTCTTGGTGACTCTACCGCAAAGTAAGTTTCACCAGCTGGGGCTTTAAATCCAGGCATGATTTTCTTCGCTTGAAGATCTTTAGGACCTTGAGCTTCTTCACCGCCAGGAAGTGCTCTGATTTTTTCAATAGCTTGAAGGATGATTTTGCACGATTCGCGGATTTCTTCAACTCTACACTTATATCTAGCGAAAATATCACCTTCAGTTCTAGTTATTACTTTAAAATCTAATTCGTTATATTTAGAATAAGGCCTAGCAGTTCTGATATCGTAATCCACTCCAGAGGCTCTAATGTTTGGACCTGTAAGACCAAATAACCTTCCTTGAGTCGCATCAATTACACCGATGCCTTTAGTTCTAGAGATGAAAATAGGGTTATTCGTTACTATGTCTTCGTATTCATCGGTATAACCTAATATTTTTTCTTTTATAAGTTTTTCAACTTTCGTGTACCAACCTTTAGGAACATCTTTATAGACACCACCAATACGTTGGTAGTTAAACATCATTCTTTGACCAGAAATCTCTTCTAAGAGAGAAAGAATAGATTCTCTATCTCTGAATGCATAGAATGGGAATCCCATCATTGCACCTAAGTCAAGCATGAAAATTCCTAATGATAACTGGTGTGAGCAGATTCTATTTAGTTCAGCGGTCAGGATTCTTAAGTATTCAGCTCTTTCTGGTACTTCTAAGCCTGCGATTTGCTCTACTGCAGAAACGTAAGCGTGGCTATCACTCATTCCTGCTAAATAATCAACTCTATCTACTAATGCTTGATATTGAACGAAGTTACGGTTCTGTCCTAACCACTCCATACCTCTATGAAGATAGCCAATTACAGGTTCACATTTTTTGATAATTTCACCTTGAAGAACTAGCTTAAGCCTCAGAACACCGTGTGTAGAAGGGTGTTGAGGTCCCATGTTAATTACTAAATCTTCTGTTTTTAAACCAGTACTTTCGACTTGTGCTGATGACATAAATATAATTTTAGCAGGACTTCTATAATTACCCAAGATCTTCAATAATAATTAGTCTTGAAAGCAGTAAAATAGTATTTGTGCAGGAAATTCTTCAAAGCAGGAAAAGATTAGATTTTTACCAAAGTCCAGATATTGACTTGATACTTTGCCCTTGGGGCTTCGGTGGTACTGATAATCTGGCTCAAGAAGGCGCGCATAGTATTTTAGGTGATACTGAATTAATTAGGGCACTTGAAGCATTAAAAGTTAAAGTAAATTTAATTGAGCCACCTAGTTTAGGACCTTTCGAGATTCAAGAATCTCCGAATCGTATTCGTAATATCGAAGCTATAACTAGTGTGAATAATTGGCTTAAAGAACAGGTTTATCTTTCACGTGGTATGGGACACTTGCCTGTGGTACTTGGAGGAGACGCAAGTTTAAGTATCGCTTCAATTTCGGCTTTGAGTAATTTTTATCGTGATCAGGGGAAAGCTGACGAATTTGGGGTGCTTTGGTTTAGTAATCATTTTGAAAATAGTGCGCCAGAATTTACAAAGAGTTGGAATGCTAATAGAATGGCACTTACTGCTTTAACTTATGATGGCGATTTAAATAACGTTCACGAAGATTTTAAAACTTTGATCTCAGATAAATTCACCTCAATTCCAGCTATTAAGAAAAAGAACATAGTACAAATTGGTATTAATCACAGATCAGCACAGGATAGTGTTGATCATGAATATTTCGTGATGGAAGATATCGGAGAGTTGGGAATTTCTGGATGTGTAATTATGGCTTTAGAAAAACTTGCTCATTGTAAGCATATTCACGTGGTCTTAGACTTAAACGTTTTTGATCTGAGTGCTGTTAGTAACTATTCTTTAGGGCAGATGAATTATCGTGAAGCTATTAGCATGGCTAGAAGCTTAGATCTTAAGCTTAGAAGAATGAATAAGTTGGTTTCAATAGATGTGGTAGAACATTGTCCTAGTCGTGAAGCATGGGATAAACGCGGCGAAGCCGCTGAATGGGTGGTGGATATTTTAGAGAATATTTTCGGCGCGAATGTTTTTAATGTGGCTAGGAAATATTAAAAAAGCAGGCTTATTTAGCCTGCTTTTTTATATTTCATTAAAGAATAGCTAGCTTAAGCTTTAGCTTCTTCTTTATCTTCCTCGACGTTAGCCTCTTCTTCAGCGGCTTTAGCTTCAGCTTCTCTTTTTGCTTTTAATTCTTCTTCAGTAAGCTCTTTATAGGAAATTTTGTTTTCTGCTTTTAAGAACTCCCTAGCTTTTTCATTTTTTAGGCTTTGCTTAATTCCATCTAAGTGACTCGCTTTATGCGCTTCATCATCTGCCTTAGTGTTAGACTGCTCACAATGCTCTTTCCATGCTTTATCTAAATCTTCATCTGTAACTTGAAAGTTCTCAGATTTAATAATCGCATTAAGAATCATAGTATTAGCTAATTTATCTCTAGTAGCAGCTTTCTCTTTATCGATAGCCATATTTTGTATGATTGCTTGCATCTGCTCTGGAGGAATTCCATACATTCTGCTCATTTGCATTAAATCATTTCTAAGAGTCATTTCGATAGCTCTTTCTGGAACTTCTACTTCAGTAGCTGCTCTAAGTGCTTGGAATAAAGCGTACTCAGTAGCAGTTTCTTTTTCCTGTTCGTTAGCTTTTTCTAAGTTCTCTTTAAGCTGAGATTTTAATTCATCTAAAGTTTCAGCTTTAGGGCTCTTATTCTTCTTAGCTAATTCATCATCTAATGCTGGCACAGAGCTTTTTTCGATTTTATTAATCTTCACAGCAAATTTAGCTGCTTTATCTTGAAGCTCAGGAACACCATAGTCTGCTGGAAACTTAACATCGATTTCTTTTTCATCACCGACTTTCAGTCCTACAGTCTGCTCTAGGAAGTTTTCAATAAATCTACCAGGTTCTACTATTACAGTATGGCCTTCAGCTTTCATACCTTCTTTAGCAACCCAGTTAGGCTCCTCTTCAGTACCTTCATTAAATTTACCGTCGAAGTCTAAGTTGATTTGGTCACCCATTTCGATAGCTGCATCTTCTGCTGCTTCAGTAAACTCAGTATGTGACTTCTGTATTCTTTCTAAAGATTCTTCTACTTGTTTATCTATATCAGTTTTAGCAATTTCTACTTCAATCTCAAGACCTTTATAATCACCTAATTTAACTTCAGGGTAAACCTCGATCTTAGCCTCTAAAATCACTGGTGCTTCAGCTGTTTCTAATTCAACTTTATCTAAACTCACTATAGTGACGATATCTAATTCTTCTTTTTTTACAGCTTCATCTAAAAGTCCGATTAGAAAGTCTTGGTTAAGAGCTCTCGATTTAATGTAGTCTTCTCCTACATAGTCTATAACCATTCCTTTAGGTGCTTTACCTTTTCTGAAACCAGGAATGTTTACCTGTTTACGAGCAGCTTTTATAGATTCTTCGTACAAATCTTTTGCAGCTCCCGCCTCAGTCTCTAATGAAAGAGTGATTATATTATTTTGATCTCTATCTCCAAGTTCTATTTTCATAATACAATCCACTATCTTATCAAATCAATACCAAAATGCTCTAAAAATTTTAATATTCTTCCCCTAAATTTAAATTGACAAGATTCTTTAGGCTTTGATAGAATGATGAACTCGGTTATATAACATTAACTGGAGTAAAAAAAATGGCAGTACCTAAGAAGAACCATTCGCACCAAAGACAACAAAAAAGAAGAGCTAACTGGAAAGGAAAGCTTCAGAATGTTATTGATTGTAAAAACTGTGGTGAAAAGCATTTAGCTCACAACATTTGTCCATCTTGTGGTTATTATAATGGGCGTAAGTACTTAGAAGTTGCTAAAGCAGCTTAGTAGAAATCCTTGATAGACTCAATAACTGCGTTATTTGCATGCTTCAAAGTCCTCATATCTTTATATTAAGAGATTACTTTAGAGCTACAAGTTCAAGGCTTTCGAGGATGAGAAAGCGCAGTGTACCAGAGGTACATGAGCATTTTAAAGACGAGAGAAACGTAGAAATTGGAGTTATAAGGTGATCTCTGTTAACTCCGGCTTTTCTGCAAGCAAAAGCCTTGTTCTTGAGGCTCTAAAGAATTTCTTCAAATTATTTTTATCTAAACTATTAACACTTTTTGTATCTGTATATTTGGTAGCTAGTGCTGCCTTCTTTTTATTAAGATTATTACCAGGAAGTCCTTTTACTTCTGATAGGCACTTGTCCCCTGAGATTTTAGCTAGTTTAGAAGCTAAATACAATTTAGATAAACCTTTATTAGAACAGTATTTTCAGTATATTGCTGGACTATTTTTGCACTTTGACTTCGGTCCGAGTTTGAAATATCCTAATCGTGAAGTTTTAGACATTTTAGTAGATGCTTTTCCTGTCTCTTTAGGGCTTGGCTTTGCTGCTTTTATTGTGGCTTTAGTTTTAGGGATAAGTGGTGGAATATTTTTAGCGGCTTTTGAGAAAAGATTAGTTAGGATTAACGCTTTTTCACAAATAGCTTTCTCTGTGATATCTTTTTATTCTAATTCCGCTATTGCAATGCCTAGCTTTATTTCAGCTGGTTTATTAATAGCAATTTTCGGACTTTATTTAAATTGGCTACCAGTAGCGCTCTGGGAAGGTCCAGAGTATATAATACTTCCTGTACTTACACTGGCTGTCAGTCCTACGGCTTATATCATGAGGATTACTCGAGCTTCTTTTAAAGAAGTACTGGAGCAGAACTACATAAAGATAGCTATAGCTAAAGGTCTTGGTTATGCTGCAATACTTTATAAGCACGCTCTTAAAAATACGCTTTTACCTTTGCTTGCTTATATAGGTCCGCTGCTTGCGATTTTGATTACAGGATCTTTTGTGGTGGAGTTCATTTTTGCGCTTCCAGGTATGGGGAAATATTTTGTAACGGCGTTTATAAATAGAGATTATTTTCTAGTTACTGGTGTGGTGATAATTTTTTCTACTATCTTGAGTGCTACGAATATTGCGATTGAGCTTATCAACCCACTGGTGAACCCTAAGTTAAAAACTTAATAATTTTCACTTTCTGATCAGGGTTCACGAATCTTGCTAGTCGGTTTGAGTTTTGATAATTTCAATGAAATTGAGATAATATGTAAAGATGAACCAGCTACCGCCCCGAGAGCAAGATTCGTGGACCCTGATCATGCTATTCTTATATATCTAAATGAAAATAAGTGTAATCGGAACAGGATATGTAGGTTTAGTTACGGCGACATGCTTTGCTTTTCTAGGGCATGACGTAGCTTGCTTAGATATAGATGAGAAAAAGATTGAAGGTTTAAAAAAGGGTGAAATACCTATCTATGAACCTAATTTAGATAAATTACTTGAATCTACTAAAGCTACTGGTAAATTCCCGATTTTCACAACTGACCCAGAAGAAGCTATTAGTCATGGTGAAGTTATTTTTATAGCTGTTGGAACTCCACCTAAGCCTAATGGAGAACCAGATCTTAAGTATTTAGAAGCTTGCGCTGATACTATCGCTAAGTATGCTAAAGACGATGCCATTATTATTAATAAATCTACTGTACCTGTAGGTTCTGGAAACTGGGTTTACATGTTGATTGAGCAGGCTAACCCTACCTTACTTTTCCATGTAGCCTCTAACCCTGAGTTCCTTAGAGAAGGTTCTGCTATTTTTGATACGCTTTATCCAGATAGAATAGTAATTGGTACTGATGGTGACTTTGCAAAAGTTAAGTTAGCAGAGCTTTACAGCCCACTTATTGAGCAAGAATTTAAAGCTCCAGACTATTGTCTAAGACCAGAATTTATTGAAACTAAAGCAGAGAAAGCTAAGATTCCTTTTATTGCTACAGATATAACGAGTGCAGAAATGATTAAATACAGCGCGAACAGTTTTCTTGCGATGAAAATCAGCTTTGCTAACCAGGTCGCAAATATCTGTGATTTAGTCGGTGCAGATGTAACCGAGGTCATGAATGGGATTGGTTCTGATTCTCGAATCGGTGCTAAATTCCTTAATGCTGGAATCGGTTGGGGTGGAAGCTGTTTCGGGAAGGATGTGCACGCGTTAATAAAAATTGCTGAGGAGTATGATTACAAACCTGACTTACTCACAGCTACTTGTGATGTGAACTATAGACAGAGAAATTTGGTTATCAAAAAACTTCAAGAGCAAATGAAAATCCTTAAAGGTAAAAGAATTGCTCTTTTGGGACTCGCATTTAAGCCTAATACTGATGACTTAAGAGATGCCCCAGCACTTGATATCGCTGCTGCTCTAATTAAACTTGGTGCAAGTGTTAGTGTTCACGACCCTATCGCTATGTCTAACTGTAAAAAGCAAAACCCTGACCTTGCTGTAACATATGAAGATGATGTCTATGAATTAGTGAAAAATAAAGATGCAGTAGTTTTAGTGACAGAATGGCAGGATTACCGTGATATAGATTTAGAAAAAGTTTACTCATTAATGAATGGTAATAAGATTCTTTTAGATGGTAGAAATATCTATAATCCTGATGAAGCGGCTAGAATTGGATTGAAGTATATAGGGATGGGGAGAGAGGCTAAAGAGTCTAAGCCTGCTTTGGTATAATATGACTGTGCCTGGTCAAACAATTCTAATTACTGGCGGTGCTGGTTTTATCGGTTCTCACCTAGCAGATACCTTGATTAATCAAGGAGCTAAGGTTTTAGTTGTTGATAACTTAGTTACTGGTTCTATAAAGAACATAGAGCATCTTTTAGATAAGCCTAATTTTAAGTTCATTGAACATAATATTTCTGAGAAATTACAAATTGAAGAAGCCCTTGATTGGGTTATGCATTTTGCAAGTCCAGCTAGTCCTATAGATTTCCAGAAACTTGCGATTCCGATTTTAAAAGTAGGAAGTTTAGGTACACATAACGCTCTAGGTATAGCTAAAGAGAAGAAAGCTAAGTTTTTCTTAGCTAGTACCTCTGAAGTTTATGGTGATCCTTTAGTTCACCCACAACCAGAAACTTACTGGGGTAATGTGAATCCTATCGGTCCTCGTGGAGTTTATGATGAATCTAAAAGATTTGCCGAGTCCATCACTATGGCTTATCATCGTGAACACGATATCGATGTAAGAATTATTAGAATCTTTAACACTTATGGTCCACGCATGCGTGCTGATGATGGAAGAGTCGTTTGTAACTTTATTAACCAAGCACTTAAAGGTCATAATCTTACTGTATACGGTGAAGGTAAACAGTCAAGAAGTTTTCAATATGTGACCGATCTAGTAGATGGCATCGTGAAGCTGATGGATGTTAAATATCATTTACCGGTTAACTTAGGGAACCCTTATGAGTTTACTGTTTATGAGCTTGCAGAGAAGGTTTTAGCTATGACTAAGTCTAGTTCGAATATTGCTTATGAGCCTTTACCAGAAGACGATCCTAAGCGTAGAAGACCAGATATTACTAGGGCTGTTGAGCTTTTGAACTGGGAACCTAAAGTAGATGTGGAAGAAGGTTTAGAGAAAACTATTAAGTATTTTGCTGAGAAGCTTGAGCTAGAGGTGGTTTAGTTTTGCCTCGGGCGGTAATAGACTCCATGTCACATGGAGCCTATGCTATCACCACAGATTCTGAATCTGGCAAAAAACTCTTTGTTGAAAATGCCTGCCCAGGTGATGTTTTAGATTTAGAGATCTATGATGAGAGAAAAGACTTTTCTTTCGCTCATATTAAAGAAGTTATTATTGAAAGTGATTTACGTGAGGGAAACCCTAAGTGTAAACTTCATAAAATTTGTGGCTCTTGTCAGTGGCAGCATGTTAAATATACTGAACAATTGAATTTTAAAAAGAAAAACCTAATTGATTTATTTAATCAAAATCAAGTGGATTTAAGTCAAATTGGAGACCCTGATGAAAATATTTCTATAACAGGCTTAGAAGATCCATGGCATTACCGTAATAAAGTGATATACCCAGTCTCCTCTGTGAAAACGACTGGCAGAGTAATTGCTGGTTATTATAAAAGAAAGTCAAATGAATTAATTAATATCAAATACTGTCCTATACAGTACTCTATTTTTGATGAGATTATTGATAGGCTAAAGGAACTTTGTACTGAGTATGAAATTGCAGATCCATTATTGCGCCATATGCTTTTAAGAGCAAGTTTTGATCAATCAGAAGTACTGATTTCATTTATAGTCCGTGGCAAGCTTCTTGATGATAATCAAAGAAAAGCTATTGAAAATATTTTTAAAAAAATCTATTCTGAATATGAACAAATCAAAGTTTGTACTCTTAATATTAATGATGATTCTACGAATGTGATTCTCGGTCCAGAAACAGAACTCATCGCTGGTAAGCGTGATTTTATCTATGATTTGATTAAAAATGTTAAGGTGAAAATTTCCACCAGTAGTTTTTTTCAAATTAACAATAAACAGTTTTGTAATATTCTAGATGCTTTTGAAAAATATGTAGTTGAAATAAAACCAAAAAAAGTTTTAGACGCCTATGCTGGGCTTGGCTCTATATCGTTGAATCTAGCAAAGGCTTTGCCTGAGACAAGCTTTGATGCATTTGAAATTAATTCACCTGCTGTAGCTGATGCTCTTGAAAATATCAAACAGAATGACTTGATTAATTTAAATTTTGAAGAAGCTAGTGCTGAACAGTATTTTCAGTCAAATGAAAGAGAGTTTGACTTGGTAATCTTAAATCCCCCCCGTAAGGGTTGTACAAATAAAGTCTTAGATGCTTTGATGAAAAGAAAAGAACTTAAAAATATTTTTTATTTAAGTTGTAATCCAGCCACTTTAGCTAGAGATATAAAATACTTAGAGAAAAATTCTGACTTTAGAGTTAAATCTGTAAAAGCGTTTGATATGTTTCCTCATAGTTTTCATTTGGAGACTCTTGTGCAATTATATAAATCCTAATTTATGAATTTAGATTTTTACTGAACTTAAACTAAATTTGTCTTCAATATATTTATTAATTATTTCCTTAAACTCAAGAGCAATTCTATCTCCTTCTAAAGTAGTGTATTGTTTTCCATCTAAAAAGACAGGGGCTTTTGGACTTTCATTGTCACCTGGAAGACTTATACCGATATCAGCATATTTAGACTCTCCAGGTCCATTTACAATACAGCCCATTACTGCAATCTTTAATTTTTCAACTCCTTGATACTTTTCTTTCCAGTTCAGCATCTCCAATTCTATATAGTCATTGATTTCATCTGCAAGCTTTTGGAAGTAAGTACTACTCGTTCTCCCGCAGCCAGGGCAGCTAGTTATAGAGGGTTTGAAGTATTCTAATTCCAGTGCTTGAAGAAGTTGCTGGCATGCTTTTACTTCTAAAGTCCTATCGCTTAGAGGATTATTAGAGCCTTCATCAGCACTTGGGGTTAAGGACATTCTAATAGTGTCACCTATTCCTTCTGAAAGTAAAATGCCCATAGCAGCGGAGCTAGAGATCATACCTTTAATCGCTGTCCCAGCTTCTGTTAAACCTAAATGAAGTGGGAATTTGCAAGATTTAGCCACATCACGGTAAATATTTAACAAGTCAGGAACTTCTGACATTTTTACACTAATAACAATTTTATTTTCTGGTAAACCTAGCTCTATAGCTAAATCTGCTGATCTTAGTGCACTTGCTTTCATTGCTTGGTAGATAACTTCTTTGAAACTGAGTTTTTCATTCTCTGCTTTTTTAGCATTGATTTCCATGAAATCACTTAAAAGGTCTTGGTCTAAAGAACCCCAGTTTACTCCGATACGAATAGCTTTATCCAAATCTTTTGCGATATTGATCATAGTCCCAAAGTTATAATCGTGTTTATCTCCATAGCCGACATTACCGGGGTTAATTCGATATTTTGCAAGTGCTTCTGCACACTTTGGATATTTTTCAAGTAGAATGTGACCGTTGTAGTGAAAATCTCCTACTATTGGAACTAAATAGCCTTCAGATCTGAGTTGATTTATGATCTCGGGAACAGCTTTTGCTCCTTCATCGTCTTTTACCGTAATTCTAACAACTGAGGAACCAGCCAAATATAATTCTTTTATTTGCTTTACTGTTTTCGGTATGTCATGAGTTGCTGTATTAGTCATAGATTGAACTAATATCGGATAGCCAGATCCGACAAAGGTATTCTCAGCTATTTTAACTGTATGAGTATCTCTTCTTTTATATTTTTCAAACATCAATGGTTAATGATATCAATACTTTTATGCTGATGCTGTAAATGTAAAGTAACTTAGTATATAAATCAAAAACTGCCCCCTGTAAATGCAGATAAATTGATAAAGTTAACTATTGATC
>CALBDR010000124.1 GCA_937927525.1 uncultured Candidatus Melainabacteria bacterium | reverse complement strand
TATTTGTTTAAAGACGGTTCAATGATTGGCTTGAATGCACAACTACTTGGAGACTACGTAGAATGGATAGCTAGCAAAAGAATGCATGCTATCGGATACAAATCTCCTTACAGAGTCGAGCAAGCGAATCCATTGCCGTGGACGCAGAAGTGGATTAGTGGTGGAGAAGTACAGGTAGCACCACAAGAGACGGAGATCACATCATATGTTGTTGGCGGAGTTAAGAAAGATGTCAACGAAAATACATTTGCGGGAATGTCTCTATGAGTACAATAGCTTGTAGCTCCGAATGCGGTAACTGTGGAGCAGAGTATGTTGTGAGTTTTGATGACGATCAGTTTGGTATAGGTACAGAGGACCCAACGTTTTGTCCTTTTTGTGGTACTGAGCTTGATCAGTTTTATGTTGAAGATGATATAGAAGAGTTAGACTTCGAGGAAGATTAAATGTCAAGCTGGACCTATCAGGGCCAGCCATTTACATCTGATATGATAGGTGACAATGTCGGGTTTGTATACCAGATAACTAATTTACAGAATGGAAAAAAATATATTGGAAAGAAGTGGTTCTGGTCTACAAGAAAGTTACCACCGCTTAAAGGAAAGACTCGTAAGCGAACGGTAAAGAAAGAATCCGATTGGATGAAATACTTTGGCTCTAGTGAAGAGGTAAAGTTGTTAGTTGAACAGCACGGTGAAGATAACTTTCAAAGAGACATTCTTCGCTTGTGTAAAACAAAAGGTGAATGTACGTATTATGAAGCCAAATTACAGTTTGACTTTGACGTACTTTTGAGGGATGATTACTACAACGAGTTCATCGGTTGTAAGATCCACAGTAAACATTTATGAATAAGATTGTGTTCTTTAGTGATTGGAAGAAGATGTACAAACATCCGACTCCACAATGTGATCCTTTTGTAGAAGTTCCTTTTAATGATCTACGGTCACATCAAGATGCTGATGCATACGTTCAAATTAACATCCAGCACCCATATCATGTAAAAGAACCTTTTCGTGAACCTTTCTATAACTTTATTAAAGACAGTGGCAAACCATCTATAGTGTTTGAGTCTGCTGTGTTCAGACAGAACGTCAACGATGACTTTTTCAAGAAGTACTTTAGATTCTCTTGGAATAGCTTTTTGTGGAACGAAGGTAACTTTGGACCGATGGGTAACGGACCAGACAGATGGGAACGTATCCAGAAAGAGCATGACATTGAGATTAAGCCTTGGCGTGATAAAAGAGGTGAGTACATTTTAGTTGTACTTCAG